>CALJKZ010000139.1 GCA_937983085.1 uncultured Gemmatimonadales bacterium | reverse complement strand
ACGGCGACGGCGACGGCGACGGCGACGGCGACGGCGACGGCGACGGCGACGGCGACGGCGATGGCGACGGCGATGGCGACGGCGAGCCGATGCCCGACCTCCCCGAACAGCCCTTGGAACCCTACGACGAGTGCGAGATCTCCGCAGAGTGCCCCGTAGAGGCTTCGCAGTGCCGAGTAGACGATTTTGGTCGCTCCTACTGCACCCGCGCCTGCGAGACCGCCGAGGACTGCCCGGTGCCCACGTCTGGAACCGCGCTTTACAAGTGCTCCTCCGTTTTCGGCGTATGCGCGCTTAGCTGCTCGAACGGCCTGCACTGCCCCGATGGGATGTTCTGCACCAACACCTACTACGAGGACACGTACTCGGGGGGCCTGTGTCTCTGGGAACTCGAGCCCATCGCATGTTCGAGCGCCGGTCAGATCTGTGCGGTGAACGGCCACTGCTGCGAGGGCCTCACCTGCAACGACGGCACCTGCGGTTGACGCGATCACCCTGGTAGCATGGGCTGGTGCCCCGCGAGCCCGTGATACAGACCCGCGCGTGGCTCCTCGCCCCCAACCCCGCTCGGATCACTCGGGCCGATGTCGAGGCGGTTCTCGACCCGATTCTCCGACCCGACGAGCCCCCCTCGGGGTTCTCGCCGTGGTGGCGCCTCTCGTACGACCCGCGCGCGCCCCAGCGTTCCGACGTTGTGCTGGTCTACCTGCTCGAGGAGGGGCCCGGGGTTGCCTATACGGCGGGCTTCGAGCCGGAGCGACCCTGGAAGCGCCGGGGGGTGGGGGCCTACGAGCATGGCCTGCTCCTCCAGAGCACCGACGGCCCGCCCCCCGTTGGCTGCGTACTCATGCGGGCGAGCCGATGGGCCGATCTTTTCGAGCGCTGGCGCCCGGGCGACGTCCCAAGCCACGACGCACGGATTGCATGCTTCTCGACCTGGGAGGGGATGCTCGACGGCCTGCTCGCCATCGATGGGGCCCATGCCGCACTCGCGCCGGTTGCATCGCAGGAAGAAAACCCCGCCTACACGGGGGAGGATGTCCGCGCCTTCGTCTTGGAGCGCGGACCCACATGGCCCGAGGACGCGTACGACCGCTACGCCGCTCTCGTCCGAATACGGATGCCGGACGGTTCGGTGTCGTTGCTGCGCCCCGACAACCATCGCCTCTACTACTTGCGGCACGAGCGGCCCTGGGGACGGTGGGACACAGCGCCATGGAAAGAGACGCAGAACGAGAGGGACCCCCTGGGCTTCGACGAGGCGGCCCCCGTCGGAGCCATCCACCTCGGCGGCAGCGACTGGTGGACCGTGGCAGGGCGTCCTTCGGTGCCGTGGGCGGAGGTCTTTCCGGGCGGCGCGGTGGTGGACCGGGGGCACGAAGTCGTCCGCTACTTCGACAGCTACGACGCGATGCTCGACGCGCTCGTGAAAGTCGACGAGACGTTCTCGAGCTCCGCGAAAGCAAACCCGCGGTACAGCTACGAAGACGTCCGGCAGCTCTTCGACCAGGTTTCCCCGAAGTGGACCATCGGCCGCCCCAACGCCATCATCCGGATGCGAGAGCCCGACGGTACGCTCCATGTCTTCCGCCCCGACACGACCATCATCGACTACGAGCAATACGGAACGCCCCGTGAAGCGAAGGCCTGGTTCGCGTTCCATCCCCCGGTGGGCGGCCGCTGGGACGAGTGGGACCCCAAGGCCGTGGCCCTCATCCAGCTCGCGCCCACCGACTGGAACCGGATCACCGGCCACGGCCCCTACCGCAGCGACGCATGGCCCGGCCGCGCGATCCAGGCAGACGCCCGCCACCGGGCCTTTGACACCTACGACGCGCTGATGGACGCCCTCGTCCTGATCGACCAAGCCCTCCACGCCGACTACGGGAGCGCCCGGCCGAAGCGTGGCCGCTCCCAACAAAACCCCATGCAGTACACCCACCATGACGTCCGCAAGCTCGTCGAGGAGCTGAGCCCGAAGTGGCAGCTCGACCGCTTCAACGCCATGGTCCGGCTGCGCGAGCCCGACGGGTCGCTGCACCTGCTTCAGCCCAGTACCCATGGACACGTCTACATCCGGGAGCCGAAGTCGGGACGATGGTCCCACCTCGGCCCAGACCGCACCATGCGGCACCCAGTATGGAACGAATGGGACAGGACCGCGGTGGGCATGATCCAGCTGGCCTGGAGGGATTGGGCCCGCGTCGTCGGGGTCGTCCCCGCGGAGGACCCCGACGTCCCCAACGTCGGCCCTCCCTGGGGCCTCCACACCGAGCTTGGGGCCATCGGACGCACGGCGCCGAACGACCCGAACCACTGGCATCGCTACTTCGATAGCTACGCGCAGATGTGCCAAGGCGACCCGTGGGGGCTCGACCACCCGGGCACCCTGGCGCTCCTCGTCGACTCGGCCTGGAAGGTGTACGAGCTTTCCGGCAGCCATGCCGACCTCCGCCGCTACCTCGCGGTGCTGTCGAGGATGGAAATCGAGCAGCTCGCCGAGGCCGAAGGCCTCGAGGCTGCCGACGCCTTTCGTCGCAAGAACCGTGATCGGGTCGAGAGTCTCTTCGGCGACGTGGCATTGTTCGGTCGTCTGGCGCGGATCGTGGGATGAAGGTGGCCCACGCGATCCTCATGCTGCTTCTCCAAGCGTGGCCGGCGTGCCCGGCCGAGGGGTGGGTCACGTCGGGCTACGGGCACCGGATCCACCCGCTGACCCACCGACGAAGCTTCCACGAGGGCATCGACATTGCCAATATCGAAGGTACCCCCCTCCGCGCCCCGTGGGCCGCCGTCGTCTCGGACATCCGACGGACGGGCCGGGCGGGCCTTCACGTGGTGCTGAGAACCGGGCCCTTCCCGGTCAAGATGGCGCACCTGTCCTCCGTCCTCGTCGTCGAAGGCCAGCGCCTGAAGAGAGGCGAGAAGGTCGGGCGCATGGGCCACTCCGGTCGGGTCACGGGAGATCACGTCCATCTGGAGCTGCGCCGCTGGAACCGGCGCTGCGATCCTTCGCTCTTGCTCGCTTCGTGCCGTCCGCGGCCGCGGTAGGGGTCCCATGCAACGTGCGTGGAGGAACTAGGAGATCGACCAGATCAAGTCGCCTTCCCACCGCACCGGGAAGTACTGCCACTGGCCCTGGGGACCGCCCCCCATTTGGGTCACGCTCCAACCCGAGTGGCTCGCCCCGCACCGCGGCACGGAGGTGGATCCAAGGCCGCTGGCCACCCGCTGCACCCAGCAGTAGCGCTGCATGTTCGGGTTGTCGATCACCAGTCTGAGCCGGTCACCCCCAAGGGGGATCAGGTCGAGCGTCGGAAGACCCTGGGGCGCATACTCGACGGGGCCTTGGGCTTGGCGCGGGGTGGCCGTGCCGTAGTTCGCCCACCACTGGCCTCCCCCCCCTCCGATCACCAGGGGCTGGCCGTCCCGGACCGTCGCCGTCCAGGCCTGCTCGAGCTCGAGCTCGAGCTCGCCGCCCGTCTCGAAGGGCGGCTCGCTCACCGTGGTCACGCGCAAGGCGATCCGGACGGGGTGTTGCCCCTCGGGCAACGGCCCGAAGTCGAAGGCGCCCCCTTTCCCTTTGGGCATCACCACGGGCTCGCTGCCTCCAGCCCCTTCGAAGCCGGTGCCGGGCTCCTCGCCATCGTCGTCGGGCCGCTGCGACCAGGGCGCGAAGATCGAGCCCGGTCCAGGGAGGCGCGAGCCGGGTCGAGGGGTTACGACGCTCCCCTCCAGAAGGAGGTCGTCGGTGGACCCCGTGCGGATGCCCAGAGCTTTTCGGCGGGCCAGAAAACCGGCCACGACCCCGCCAATCCCGACGAGGGTCAGACCCGAGGCGACAAGGACCGGGGTCCAACCGATCCCAAAAGCGGGGTTGGGCGCGAAAGGCCGGCCGTGCACCCACTCACGCTACCACAGGCTGGCAGAAGCGACGGCGTCAGCCCGCCGATGCGAGCCACCAAGGCTTTTTCTGCACCACGAAGCTGTAGCGGGCCACGTGCCTTTGTTTCGCTTCGTCCTCGTAGAAGTCCACGTCGATGGTCTGACTGCCCTCGGAGGGCGTGCCATGCACCTTGACTCCCCAGTGGCCCGGGGTCCCAACGTCGCGCATGAAGATCAGGTCCACGAGTCGAGGGCCTGCGCCTCGATGTGCCCAGACCGCAGTTGCGGCGCCCCGCGGCAGCGCGAGATGGTAGAAGCGCTCGAAGTACAGGTGGTGGGTGCCCGGTGCGAGGACGGGGATCGGGGTAGGGGCGTCGACCCACTGCGCCACGGGCATGCCGCCCTGCGACAAGATCCAGTCTTCGGCCGCCGACAAAGCCTCGGGCTCGAGGGAGTAGCGTTCGGGCAGGCGCTCGATGGCGCCACGGGGGCTTTGGACCTCCGCGACGAAGCCCCCGCTCTCCGGAGCTGCGCGGTACAGCCAGGGGATCCCACGACTCGGCGCGACTGTGACCTGCTCTGCCTGGTCTTGGCGTGGAGGCTGGGTGGGCGATGGCGAGGGCGTGGGCCGACGGGCGTGCGGCGCAGGGGTCGGGCCCATGGCCCGCTCACGTGCATGGGTGAGCGCCCGGGCGATGACCGCCCCGGTGGCTAGACCTACCGCAGTGACGCCGACCACGGCGAGGCCGGTGGGGAACGGGTTGGGAGCGAAAGGCTGCGGCGGCATACAGCCACGTTACCACCTGGCCCCACCCCTCCGGTAACATGGCCCCATGCCCAAGCGACCCGACGAGCCCGACGCTGTGCCTGAGTGGCAGTTTCTCGACCTTCCCGCGTCTCCCTCCGCCACATGGCCCGGCGCCCCTCTGGTCCGCCAGCGGATCCACCACCTCGACTTTGGGGAGGAGTGGAAGGTCTACGTCTACGAGCATCTCCCCCTGGATGGGGCTGGGGCGGCGGCGGTCCCTCCCGTCCCCCCGGGGCTCAACCTGCCCGGGGTGGTTCCCTTGGTCCCGACCGTTCCGGCGGTTTCGTGGCTCGTGGTCTACCGAGGACGCGAGGTAGCGAGCGGCGAGGTCAAGACCGTGGAGACGGGAAAGAAGCTCGCGGTGCGGTGCCTCATGGCATTTCAAGACGTGGACCCCGAGCTCCCCGAGGCCGCCTCGCCCCCCTTGGCGGGTCGAGGGCCCGGGCCCGGGGCCACGGGGCGCCACTAGCTGCGCTACGATGGGGCCGTGGAGACCGCCCAACTCGAGCTGATCTACAGCGCCACGGCCGAGCGGCCACCTGTGGGGATCCGGATCGAGTCGGGAGGCTACGAAGCGGGGCGCGCCCGGTCTCGGCTCCTTGCTTGCGGGCCCGAGCTCGACGCGTATCTCAAGAAGGTCAAGACCCTCAAGAGCCCCACCTTCAAGGCCGACTACGTGACGGCTCCCGCCGATTGCCGGGCCGCGACGCAGTGGCGCGACCGGCCTTTCACTCGGGCCGAAGTCGAGGACGTCGTCGCCCGTCTTCGCAAAAAGGGCGTTCCCGCGGCGTTCGAGGACCCGGGGCCTCCCCAGACCGAGGGCCCGATCCGGTGGGGCGCGCCGGACGAGTGGGGCACGATCCGGAGCGAAGAGGTGCTGGCCTCCGCGCGCCCGGGCATCTACCAGGTCTACTCGAGCGGCGACGCCTGGCATGCCACCTACCTTCATGGGGCCCAAGACCCCGTCTTGCTCACGGTGGGCCCCGGAGAGGGTGGCGCGAAGGACCAGGTGATCTTCGGGACGGAGTCGCTCGACGCGATGAAGGATCTTCTCGAACGGGACTTCGAGCTGGCGAGCCCCACCACGGGGTGGGCGTACGAGGATTGGGTGCGCGGCGCCGACACGAAGGTCGTTCTTCGCGGGGTGCTCGAGTGGCGAGGCAAGGGACGCAAGATGGGCCCGCTGCCCTACCGGATCATGTCGGACGTGATGACCTTTCCCACGAAGGAGGCGGCACAGAAACACGCCAAAAAGCGCCACGAGGGGCTCGTCGGCCCCACGGTCCCCGTCCGGGCGAAGCCGGTGCGCGTGTACGTGTGGGACGCCAAGCGCGATGGCCCCATGGCGCTGCCCTACTTTCCCGAGGGCCGGGCCCATGGCGCCTGGGCCCTGAGCCCGGGTCCGAAGCAGCTTCTCACCCGATGGGCGAAGAACCAATGATGGCGACCGACCAGGCATCGCGTTCGATCACGACCTAGCCCGGGTGGGGATGGACCCTGCTCGGGCGGGCCGTGAGGTCGAACCGAATGTCCAACCCACACTCGACACGTGCGCTTCGTCGCCATCACCGGGCTCGCATCCAAGCGAAGGCCCTCCGCCTTCTTCGCCAGCGTCGTGCCTGGAGCGAGTCCCTGCCCGCCCTGAGCGACCCCTGCGTCTACCGCCGCGCGGAGCACTTCGCCGCCTGCTCCTGTCCCATGTGCGGCAACCCTCGACGGCACCGCGCCTGGGCCAATCGCGCGCAATGGAACGGTCGCACGCGGGCCGAGTACCTGGCGGCGCTCGACGAGCGCGAGCAGGTGAGCGAGTCTGAGGAGCGGTCCCGAAAGAAGTCCCGAAAGCTGGACAAAGCGTGAGTCGTGATATCGTGGGCTCCATGCTCGCGGTCCAGTCTTCTCGTCCCTTGGTCCCCTTCGCCAACCCTGGATACGGCTACGGTCGTGCGATCCTCGGCAGCATGGGGGGCAACCTCGGCGGTGGTCTCCTCGGCAGTCTCGTCGCCAGCGTCGTTGCGCCGCCTCCCGGCCCTGCCCCCTCCGGCGTCCAAGGCGAAGTCGGGGTCGACGAGGCCACGCAGGCCCAGGCCGAACGCGCGGACAAAGCATGGGCCTACCTGACGGCAGCCTTCGCCACGTTGGGTGCCGCAGCCGGAGCGGCGGCGGCCGCCCGGCCCCAGGACCGCAGGCCCGCGGCTATCGGGGCAGCCCTGGGCACCGCCGCCGGCCGAGGGGTTCGGGTTTGGCACGCGCACCAAAGCGCCGCCAACATTGGCGACCCCGTCATGCTTCCGGTCGGGACGGCCCTCGTCACGGGGCCGCTGGGGACCGCGGCGGGCATCGCTGCGGCTCGACATCGACGCTACGGCCAGGCCGTGGCCTCGCTCGGATGAGCGAGCCCGGCGGCCTCACTCCCACAGGTTGCTGTGCGGGGGCCCGGCCTCGGGCCCTTGCATGCACGCGTCCGCGTCTTGGTGGCAGCGCCGATGGTCTGGGTAGCCCGGCGCCGCGCAGGTTCGCATCCACGCGAGGAGCAGCACCGCCGCCATGATGCCGGATGCGAAGCGCCAGGCCACCTCGACGGTGGGGCCGTGGATCGCCCACCAAAGCTGCCAGCGTGTGCGCCGATCCACCAAAACGTCCTACCGGATCTCGTCCCTCGGTATTCCTAGCCCCCGGCGGCACGGGAGGAGGGCGGCACGTCCTTGCCGAAGAGGTCCCTCGCGCAGCTCCGAAGGGAAGCATTCCTGCGTAGCTTCTCGATGGCTTTGACTTCGAGCTGGCGGGTGCGCTCGGCCGAAATCCCGATGCGCTGACCGATCTCGACACGTGTAGGAAGTCGCTCTGTGCCGAGGCCGAAACGAAGACGCAGGATCTCCCCTTCTCGCTCGGAAAGGGGACCGGCGTCGACCGCCTTGTCGAGCGCTTCGCGGATCGCCTGGACGAGGTCTTCCTGCGCCGCCCGCTCCTCGAGCGACCTGCCCCCGTCGGTGGCGATGCACTCCACCAACGGCGAAGAGCCGGGGGGCTTCTTTCCCCCGCCCAGGAGGGGCTGGTCCAGGCTCGCGCACGGCCACCGACGCCCCGACCGACGAAGCTGCCCGAGCTGGCGCTCCGTGAGTTGCAACGCGGAGGCGATCTCCCCATCGGTGGCCGACGGGTGCTCCTCGACGTACGCGCGCAGGGCGTACGCCTTGTCCTGCATGTGGACGGGGATCCGGATCGGGCCTCCCCCCTCGGTCTGGTGGTGACGGTGGATCGTGGCCCGAACCCACCAGATCGCATAGGTGGCGAAGCTGAGCCCACGGTTGGGGTCGAAGTGGTCGACCGCCGTGAGCAACCCGAACGTCGCCTCGTTGAAGTAGTCCTCGGCCTCGAGCGTGGAGATCGCCGCTCGCTGTGCCGCCAGCTTCCCGGCGAGTCGCCGGTTGCGGATCACGAGGTCGTTTCGAAGACGGCGGATCTGCGTCTCGACCCGTGCGAGGTGTCGGAGCGTGGCCGGCGAGATGGGCCACGACGCACGCAGGACACGAGGAAGCTCGAAGACCAAGGCCGAGCCGCAATGCGCACGGTCCCAGGCCTCGACGCGCCCCCAGTCGGGATCCGGCGCCCACATGAGCTCGCAGACGGACGCGAGGTTCTTTTCTCGCTTCCCTCGGTTCTTGGTCTGGCGCGCGGCCCGGTACCACGTTTCGAGGTCCTCGAGGATCTGGATGCGCTCTCGCGTCGGAAGCGGGCCGAGGGCGTAGCGCCATTGCTCGGTCCGCAACTGGGAGAGGGCCTCCAGCGACTGGCGGTTTCTGTCCTTGGCCCGCCGGCGCTGACGCTTCCTGGTCATGGCGGGCCATTGTGCCATGGGCGCCACGGGGCCGCCAGCAAGGGGGCTATGCACAGGTCGTCGCCAGGCACCCCTCATTGCCGCTACCATGGGTCCGTGCCCGCGCGCCCCTCCCCGGACATGCTCGTCGCCGTCGACTGGCTCTTGGCTCGGGGCTGGACGCTTCGGTACCTCGCCCAGGATGGCACCGGCTATTGGGTGGCCCACATCGGCCATCCCGATTTTCCGCCCGGCGCCAACGCGCTGACCTTCATCTCGCTCCCCGAAGCCCGCTACCGGATCATCTACCAACAAAACCGCCGCCATCCCGCGAGTTCGTCGGACTACGGGGTGGAGGACTTCGAGGACGCCCTTACGGCCGTGGAGACGTACGCGCGGCGCGTGCGAGAGGGACGAGTCTGGACGCGCTGGCCGAGCGCGGGAGGCCCCGGACCGCTGCGGGCGCCGGGGGGTCTCCTCACCCTCTCCAATCCCGACAACCTCCCCACGACGTGCTCTCCACCATGAAGCTGCCTCCCACCACGATCTGGTACCACGGGACACGCACGGCCGAAGAGGCGGCGGCCATCGCCACGGGAGGCTTCCACCCGGGCACCTACTTCGGGCGCCACCTCGAGGACGCCCTGGGCTACGGGGGCCCCTACATCTTCGAGGTCGCCTTTCCGTCCTCCTGGACCAGCGAAGACGGCTGGCAGATGGTCGTCCCGACCTCCGTGCCCCCCGACCAGATCGTGGCGCACTACACCTTGACGCAGGAGGGCCACTTCGAAAACGAGCCCCTGCGCAAGGCCATCTTCGAGTCCAACACCCAGCTGGTGGCCCACGTCCGCAGACCGCCCCGGCATTGGGCGGGTCCGCCCCCGGAGCACGGTCATGGGCGCTGAGTCTTCGATACGCGCGCAGCGGGCCTGGCTCTTGGCCCCCAACCCCCCGCCCGGGCTTCCGCTGGTCTCGGTCGTCGAGCAGGGCCTCGTCTTCGAGACCGGGCGCCCCGTGAGCTTCACGTACGTGCGCAACACGGTGCCGTCCCCCGACCTCGGCACGAAGGTCCAGCAGCACATCGAACCGGCCGGCCGCTACATGCTGCTCAAATACGACGACGATCCGCCGCCCATGGACCCGAGCGGCCGCGTGAAGTGGGAGACCGGCGAGGTGCATTTCGAGCGGCCGCTGGTGATCGCCTTCAATACCGACCCGCACGCCTGGAACCTCTACGGCGAGACGAGCTGGAAGGCGGCGCTTCACCGCGCCTACGGCCTCACGGGTGAGGCACTGAGCGAGGCCCTCGTCGCCGACGACTACGATGCGGTCGTCACGGTCGGTCTCGACGCCCAGGGGCGCCCCCTCGACACCCGGGAGATCCTCCAACTTTACCCTCCTCCCGAAAGTGCGACAAAACGTGAGTCCCCGCGCCAAAACCCCGTGGACGCGCGGGGCTTCGTGACCGGGGGCCACGTCCACCTCGTCCGGGGCCATCGCGCCGTCGACGTCTACGTCGAGAACGTCTACCAGGGCCGCGCCTGGGAAGTCCCGGACCGCCGCGAGCCCTACTGGACCTGGGCCCACGTCGACGGGACCACGGGAGGCACCGAGCGCTTCACCGAAGACGGGGCCGTCGATGCGATGTTCGGCCACTACAAGCGGCGCGTCCGCGCAGGGCTCGAAAACCCCAGCGCCTCGCCCGACCGCCCTTTCGAGTTTTGGCTTTCGTGCCCGCAGATGAGCTACGAGCTCGTCCACTACATCACCGACCCCGACCGCGCCAAGAAGATCACCTACAAGACCTTCGCCCGCCACGCGAACCTTGAGCCCCTGCGTGCGGAGGGCCACCCAGCCCTGTATCGCATGAGCGCGCCCGACAACTGGGCGATCAGCTTTTGGAAGTCCAAGCTTCCGAGCGGGGCCCCGATCTACTACTTCGACTGGTCGCGCATCGAGCACGTCTTCGTCCATCGCGACCTTTGGCCCTCCTTTGCCGACGAGCACGCCCTGGCCGTGTCGGCCCTGCGCAGCGGAAACCCCCGCTACGGGCCAGCGCGCCCCGGCCGGGTGCCCACCTGGGTGCGCCCCTCGTCGGAGGCCCGCAAGACCGCCGGCGAGGCGCTCCGACGCCAAAAGAAGCTCCCGAAGAGCAAGCGCGGCGGCCTCACCAAGGCACAGGCGAAAAAGCAGGGGATCACGAGCGGGGTCGAGCGGGCGAAGTCCATCGCCCGCGGCGACCTTCAGCCGGCCGAGGACCTCCGCGACTTCTTCAACCGCTTCTCCGGCACCTACCAAGACGCCCTGGCGCAGGGAAAAGCGTGGGAGGACTCGAAGGTCCAGCAAGCCTGGGACCTGTGGGGCGGCGACGCCATGCGAAAGGACGCCATGAAAGCCTTGTCTCAACGAAACCCCTCCGGGGGGCCGCAGCCCCGCGACGTCGTCGACCTGGCCCTTTCCTTCACCCATGGCCCCATCGGACTGGGGGGCATCGATTCCGTCATCATCAACGACCCCACCCTGGCCACGCCGCCGTGGTGGAACGCGAACTGGCGCACGCCTCCCGCCTACTTCATCGGGCCCCTCATGGAGTCCCCGAAGCTCACCCAGCCGGTGATGCCTCCGGCCGTGGGGGCGATCTTCGCTGACCTCTACGTGTGGGTCCGGGCCTACGGAGGCATCTCCTCAGCCCCGGGGCGACTGTGGCGAGGCCACCTCGACAGTCGGGAGTTCGACAGCTACAGCGAGCTCGCCGACGCCCTGATCCAGCTGGCCGAGGTCGGCACGGCCGACCGGGTTCCCTCGCCCGGGGACCCACCCGACCTTTCCGAGGTGGTCGGCGACGGTCGCGTCGTCGTGCACCCCGTACACGGCACCCACCGAGACCTCGCGAAAGGGATCCTCGACTTTCTCGATACCCACTGGCCGGCCAAGAGCGCCCATCTGCGCCAGCGGTGGTACGTCACCGAGGACAGCGAGCCGTTGCCCGAGATCGACCTCCACGACCCCACCTCCTACGCGGTGGGCGGCGAGGTCGGCGTCGACGACCAGTGGTACTTCGAGGCGCTGACGGAGGCGATGGAAGAGCTCGCCCCCGACGACGCCTCCCGCGCCCGCCCACCGCTCGTTGCCGCCGGCATC
>CALJKZ010000138.1 GCA_937983085.1 uncultured Gemmatimonadales bacterium | reverse complement strand
TGGGCGGCGCCCCGTCGGCCCCCGCGCGGCTCTCGTGCTCCTTGGTGATTCCGTAGCCGTGCAAGGAAGCATCGGCGAGGGCCAGGAGGATCTCGTAGGTCAGATGCGTCATGGGCTCCATCCGATGACGTGGTACGTAGCTGCCACGACTATATAAGCCATTTATGCATTTGGCAAATACACAATGCTGCCTTTGCGTCCAGGCCGCAGTGCGTCATGTTCACACCCCTTCGAATTCGCCGACCCCAACCGACAACGCGACGCCATGAACGCCCAGCTGGGGCTCTTTCCCGACGAGCCGACGCGCACCGTCGCGCCGGTCAGCCCGGTCCCGGTGCCGGAGCGACTGGAGGCGGTGGCCCGACGCCTTCCGCCTGCCCTTCGCATGGGAACGTCGAGCTGGAGTTTTCCCGGCTGGTCGGGAATCGTCTACGAAGGACGGGCGACCGAGCGGATTCTGGCGCGGCACGGCCTGGAGGCGTACGCGGCGCACCCCCTCCTGCGCTCGGTGGGCATCGATCGGACGTACTACCGCCCGGGGTCGGCCGAGGACTTCCAGGCCTACGCGGAGGCGGTTCCGGCGGACTTCCGCTTCCTGGTGAAAGCCGACCGGCGGCTCACGTCCCCCTTGGACCCCGAGAACCGTAGCGTCCGGGTCGAGAACCCCGACTTCCTTGACGTGGAGTACGCGAAGGTGAACGTCGTGGAGCCGGTCATGCGGGGCCTTGGAGAGAAGGCGGGCCCCCTGCTCTTCCAGTTTCCACCGGTCTCCCCCGCCAGCGTCGGGGGCACACGGGCGTTCCTGGACCGGCTGCACGACTTTCTTCGACGGCTTCCCCGCGGCCCGCTCTACGCGGTGGAGCTGAGGACTCCCTCCTTCATGGACGAGGGATACGCGGAGATGCTCGAGTCGGTGGGTGTCGCCCACTGCTACAACGTACACCCCTCCATGACCTCCCTCGATCGCCAACTGGGCCGGATCTCGCCCTTCTACCAGCCGGCGCTGGTGGTGCGTTGGATGCTCCACGACGGCCTCCGATACGAGGCGGCCCGGGACCGCTACCAGCCCTTCGACCGCCTCGTGGACGAGGACCGGGTGAGCCGCGAGCGCATCGCCGTGGCGGTCCTCGACGCGCTGGTCGCCGAACGGCCGGCCTTCGTCATCGCGAACAACAAGGCCGAGGGATCCGCGCCCCTGTCCATTTTCCGGCTGGCGGAGCGCATCGCGAGCTGGGACGCCGCCGCCGAAGGAGCGGGCTCGGGTGCCTCGTAGCCCCCGTTTCTGGCTCGGAGTGGCCGGGGGATGGCTCCTCTTCGGGGGCTTCGCCCACCTCGGGTACCACGTGTGGGGTCTGGTCCTGGAGAACGACGTCGCCGGTGGGCTGCGGGAGTTCGCCGCGCAGGCCATGAAGCAGGCCCAGTCTCCCGACCCTCTGCGCCCGAGCCTCTGGCGGGCCTTCCGCCTCTACAGCGCGTCCCTGGCCCTGCTCTTCCTCTTCGCCGGGATCGTCGACATGGCGGCGGCCCTGGGAGACGTGCCACACCGCGTACGGACCGGAATCGCCCTCATTCAGACGGTCTTCTGGACGGTGGCCTTCGTGCCCTTCGCCTTCATCGATCCCGTCATTCAGCCGCTGGCCGTCGTGGGGATGGCCGTCCCCCTGCACGGCATCGCCTACATCACGGCCGAGGCGGCGGTACAAGAGGATGATGCCGCTCGGGTAGCGGAGACGGTGACCGGGCCGACGCCGCCAGCGTAGCCGGCGCACCGCTGCCGTACTCCGCGACGATGGCGGCGCGCATGGATTGAAGGGTGCCGCGGGAGAGCCACCGGCCGCGCACCATGGTCCCACTCGACTCGCGAAGCGCGGCCACCTCGACCAAGGGATTGCGCGCCACCAGGAGCAGATCCGCCCGCATCCCCTCCGCCACCCGTCCGAACTCGGCTTCCCGTCCGGCCACGGCCGCGGCGTCGGACGTGGCGGCCCGAAGGACCTCGAAGGGCGACAGGCCCGCCTGCTCGAAGGACGCCATCTCGTCGTGGATGGAGGAGCCCGGCAGGATCCAGCCGAAGCCGGCGTCGGTGCCGATGAGGAGTCGTCCGCCCGCATCGCGGATGGCGGCGATCATGAGACGATGGTTGCGGTGCTCCCGGGCGGCCACTCCGTCCTCGAAGCCCTGGTGGTACCCGGTGACGAAGAAGTCACGCATGCCCGGGGAGATGTAGCGGATCTCCGACCCGGTCTGGAGTGCCCGAGCCTGGGAGCGTGACAGGGCATCCACGGTGATGGTGGGCGTGTGGGTCAGGCCCATAGCCGCCGAGCGCCCGACGACCTCGGCGACGCGGCCCTGATCGAGGTCGCCACCGTCGAAGACCGAGGCCGCCTCGCGGCGGATCCCGATGAAGTGCTCCGACGTGCTCTGGCCGGCGTCCTGAACCCGTTCCAGCCCCACCCGCCACGGAACGTGGCCCACCACCGGCGTCCCCGATCGGGCGGCCTCTTCGACGATGGCGTCGTAGGACGGTACGTCGAGCTCGTTGTAGACCTTGATGAAGTCGTATCCGGCGGCCACGTGATCCGCGGTACGCTGCCTCGCCTCGTCGGCGCTGCTCACCGAGGGGGTGAAGACCTCCCACGGCCCACCGGGCCCGTCGATGCCCGCGCTGGCCACCAGCAGGGCCGGTCCGAGCACCTCTCCCGCCTCGATACGATCCCGCTCCGCAAGGACCCCGAGGCTCCCCCACATGACCCGAAGCGTGGTGACTCCGTGGGCCATCCACGACACGAAGTCGTTCCTCAGATGGGCGAAGGTTCCGGACGTGGTGTGCACGTGCATGTCGGCCAGCCCCGGCACCAGATAGCGACCCCGCCCCTCGATGCGAAACGCACCCGCGGGTATGGGGGTGGTGGCCGAGGGCCCGATGGTGGCGATCCGCTCGCCCTCCACGATTACGGTGTGGTCGATGAGGACACGTTCGGTGTCCATGGGCACCACGTGCACGCCCACGAACGCCACGACGTCGGGCTGCGGGCTGGGCGCCGGCTCGTCGGGGAAGTCCGCCGCCGTGGGGCCGAGAATGAGGTCGGTGCACCCCACCACGAGCAGAGCGACCAGCGAGGTTGCCACAGCTGTATGTGCGCCGCGGTGCGCGGGGGTGTGCATCCGGCGGAGGCGGCGGCGAGGCGGTGGCATGACACCGATCGGTACGCCGTCTGCGATGTGCTCTTACTGCCGGGGCATCTCCCGGAGGTCCCGAACGAGCCCCTGGGCCGCGCGACCGAGGTTTATGGCTCCGCCTCCGTAGTTCCGGAGCAGAATGACGGACACGCCCGCGTCCGGATCGACGGCCATATGGGCGGTATAGCCCGCCACGGAGCCTCCGTGGGAGACCATTCGACGCCCCGCCTCGTCCACCGAGACGCGGAACCCCAGACCGTAGCCGTCGCCGGGGTCCTCCGGCGTCTGGACCCGAATCATCTCCCGCCGGCTCTCCTCGCTGAGGATGCGAAGACCGGGCACACCCGACGCGGCTCCGAGGAAGCGCGCCAGGTCGGCGACGGTGGAGTAGACGCCGCCGTTGGGGACCTTGTAGCCTCGTCCTGCATGCTCGGCAGCCGGCTGATCTCCATTCACGACGCCGTCGCGGACGGTGTATCCCGCAGCCAACCGCGGCTCGAGTTCGGCTCCTGCCACGACGAAGGACGACCCGGTCATGCCAAGGGGCACGAAGATCTCGTCCTGCACCATCTGCATGAAGGGACGCCCCGCGGCCCGCGAAAGCGCCAGACCGAGCATCCCGAAGCCGATGTTCGAGTACTGGTAGCGGGCGCCCGGAATGGAGTCGTAGCCCGTGCGGGGGATCGACTGGAGGATGCGCTCCTCCCACGCCTCGATGGGCCCCACCACCGACTCCCGCCAATCCGGCTCGCGGACGAGGCCAGCGGTGTGGCTGGCCAAGTGGCGGAACGTCACCGCGTCCGCTCCCTGCCGCGGCTGCAGGAGACCCCTCATTTCGGGCAGGTGGCCCTCCACCGGCTCGTCCAACTCGATGACGCCCTCATCTACCAGGCGCATCATGAGCACGGCGGTCACGGACTTGGAGATGGAGCCCGTCCGCGAGACGGCCGACGGCTCCATGGGTCGCCGGGCATCCCGATCCGCCCACCCGAACGCGCCTGCCCAGACCAAGTCGCCGTCGATTGCGACGCCGGCGACGATACCACCGATGGAGTCGGCAGCGACACCGTCGGCGAGTTCGGCGGCGAACCGGTCGAGGCGCTCGTCCCACCCCTGTTGGGCCTCGACGGACGCGCGCCCGGCCAGGACCACGAGGGCCAGCACCACCGAGATCCGGAGGCACGAAGCCCAGAGCCGGGCCGCGCGGGTCCCGACGTCCACCGCTCGCGCCGGGAGTGGAACCGCGGGGCCCGGCCTCACGACGCCACCGCCCCGGCCTCACGCCACGCGCGTACGCCCTCCAGCACCCGGTCCACGTCGGAGTCGTCGTTGTAGAGGCCGAAGGAGAATCGAAGCACCCCGCTACGGAGGGAGAACACGATGCCGCGTTCGACGAGGTGGCCGTGAAGCTCGTTGATCTCGGGGTCGTCGGCGGAGTAGTGTCGTCCGCCTCCCAGCCGACCGGCCGAGACGATGTGGGCGAGGTGGGGTCCCGGAGCGCCTCCCACCACGGGCAGGCCCTCGGCGGAGAGGCCTTCGGCAAGACGCGCCGCCAGCCTCCGGACGTGGGCCTCGATGGTCGGCACCCCCACACTCTCGATGACCCCCAGCGCCGCCCGCGTCGCCGTCATGCCCAGGTAGTTGTAGTTGCCGAGGTCGAAGCGACGGGCCCCGGGCAGGTACTCCAGCGGGCCGTCGGAGTACGCCGTTTCGTGGGCGTCCAACGCGATACCGTACCGAGCCACGTGAACCGGAACCAGCGTCTCCGCCACCTCCCTCCGCACGTACAGGAAGCCGAATCCGTAGAGGGACAGGAGGCACTTCTGGGCCGCGACGGCGAGGGCGTCGAAGCCGAGGGCGTGCACATCGGTCTCGAGGGCGCCTACGGACTGGGCGCCGTCGGCGAGGGTCAGCGCCCCCACGTCGCGAGCCGCACGAACCAGGGGCGCGGTTTCGGTGATGAAGCCGGGCGCGAAGGAGATGGTGGGGAAGGTCACGACGCGCGTTCGCTCATCCATGGCGTCGACCATGGCCTGAACCGGCATACCGCCGTCCACGGGTGATACCGAGCGGACCTCCACCCCGTACCGTCGGCCCAGATTGTACCAGAGGTAGATGTTGTTGGGATGCTCGCGCTCGGGACAGACGACGACGTTGTCGCCGGCTTCCCACGGAAGGCTCGCCGCGAAGAGGTTCAGACCCTCGGAGACGTTCTTGGTGATGCCGATCTCGTCGGCTTCGGCGCCGATGAGCCGGGCCAGGCGTCCCCGAACCTCGTCGATCCCCTCCCGGAGCCGATCCTTGTCCGCCGTGCCATCCACCTGGCGGTCCATGTACTCGACGACGGCATCGCGCACGGGAGTGGGCACGAGCCCTTTGGCGGCGATGTTCAGGTAGGCGCCTCGTTCGGTCCCGGGAAAGAGGCGTCGGACGTCGGCGTTCACGAGGGCTCCGCTCCCGTCTGTTCGCGCGTCGACTCCGAAGCAACCACAAGAGAAGTCCCCACCATGTCCCCCATGACGTTGACGGTCGTATTCCCCATGTCCACGAGACGATAGATCCCGCCGACGATCGCCGCGACCTCGATGGGTAGATTGAACGCCTGCACGTAGATGAGGGCGATGACGAAGCCGCCTCCCGGGATCCCGCCGGAGCCTTCGGACAGCAGCAGACCCACGAGGATCACCGACACGAAGGCCGCGGGCGTGAAGGTGACGCCGGCCGCCTGGGCCGTGAACAGAAACACCGCGCCCAGCATGACCGACGTACCGTCCTTGTTGAGCTGAGCGCCGAGGGGCAGGGTGAAGGAGTAGACCTTTCGCGGGAGACCGATGCGCTCGGCGACCTCCAGGGCGACGCTCAGCGAGGCCAAGCTGGAGGTGGTGGCCGCGGTGGTCGCCCACAGCGACCCCGTGTCGCGGAGGAACCGCCCGGGCCTGCGATCGGTGAAGAGGCGGAGGGCGGTCATGTACGCCACCACCACCAGCGCCTGGGCCAGGTAGACTCCGACGAGAAAACGCGTCATGGGACCCAGGAGCGCAGCACCGTAGCGGCCCACGGTCACCGCCATGAGCGCCCCGATGCCCACGGGAGCCGTCCAGAGAATGAGGTCCACCAGGCGTCGAAGGAGGGCCGCAAGATCGCCATACAGGGTCGCGAGTCGTTGGCGGGCCTCGTCGTGGAGCAGCAGCGTCGCCACACCGAGAAAGACGGCGACCACGACGATCTGCACCACGTTCCCCTGGGCGAACGCCTCCACGACGTTGGTGGGAACGAGCCCGAGGAGTACATCCGCCACCGACGGGACCGACGCCACGGCTCCGTCGACGTCTTCGGTGAGCTGCATGCCGTCGCCCGGACGAAGCACCCACATGTCCCCAAGCCCCAGGCACAATGCCACC
>CALJKZ010000137.1 GCA_937983085.1 uncultured Gemmatimonadales bacterium | reverse complement strand
GATGCTTGCGATTCCTCGAATGCGACGCTCCTGTGGCAGTTGGATCTTCGATGCCGCCAGAGAGTCGGATCCCCAAGAAAGGCTTGGCTCAAGCAGAGGTACTCCCAATGAAGCCTGAGAGACGATTCGGTTGGAGACGGGCAATCGGCGCTGCGATAGTGATGACAGCGGCGGGGTGCGCAGGAGGAAGCGCGCCCGTGCCGACACCGTACGTGGACGAGTTGGCCAGGCTCCAGCAGGGAGGTTGGATTGATCAGCGCCGGTTGGAGTGCGCAATGGTCGTCGCGGCCCCTCTGGCCGAGGACATCCGCGTATCCTCCCGCACGGTACGTGACATACAGCGCCAACGCTCAGCCTTCGAGGGTCGCGACCATGCTTGGTCTGTGCAGCGAGGCATGGCCGAGAGCGACGAAGCGAATGATGCGGCCCGCGCGGCGCAAGATGCTCGACGTGGGGCTCGGCAGGCTGCGCTGGCAGGCAACCTGACCCGGGCAGGTCACTTGTCGAGCTACGCGACGCGGCTGCTTGATCCCGCCCGTGACACACACGGGCTTCGGCAGGCCACGGAAGCCGGCGCGGAGCGCGGCGCGGACCTCACGGACGATGAGGCCGATCTCTTCGTGGAGTATGCCGAACTGCGAGCGTCACTCGTTTCGGGGGGTCCTACCGAAGCTACAGTCCGTCGGATTCGAGAAATCGAATCGGAATCCCCTGCCGCGATGGATCTGTACGCTGGACTGCTTCTGGATCTCTACGACGCAGAGGAAGCGCTCTGCGCGGATGGGAGTCCAACCTAGTAGCGCCTAGCTCTACTCAGCGGGTTGCTGAGTCTCCGACGTGGGACTGCTGCTGTCCGCGAACGCGTCGTGGACAGCTCTGGTACCGCCTGGGGTTTGCGAAGCGGGCAGGTGCGTCAGCAGAATCCTAGGTCGCTACAACGCATCCGCTTCCCGATAGTCAGAGTTCTTGGGATTGGTCGCGCACCTGGAGACCCTGATCGCCCGTGTCGAGCGCGAGATCGACAGTGCGTAGGCCGAGTCGCCCCGCCGCCTTGCTCTCAGCGTACCTTCTCGTCGGTGCGCTGGCCTGCGTGTCGTGCGGCGCGCCGGAGGCTGCTGAGAAGAGCACACCCGAGCTAACCCTGGAACCAATGGCTCGGTACGGGAGCCGTGACGAAGAAGGCTCCTCGCTGACGCGTCCGGTGGGACTAGTCGCTGGTGACTCGCTGGTCCTGATCCTCGAGACTGATCCGCCACGCATCGCTGTCTTCGCACGCAGTGGCGACTGGAGCGGCGACATTGGACGAGTCGGCGACGGCCCCGGTGAGTTTCGGCGGCCCTCGCACATCGGTCGAGTCGAGGACCTGATCTGGGTCGGTGACGCACGAGGCGGCCGTCTCGAGACCTTCGATCGACACGGGGCGCCACGTGACTCGCATCGATGGGATGTGGAGCCGGACTCACTCGGTGCAAGGGCCTTCCCCATCGCCCTCTTCAGAGACGGAACGGTACTAGCAGGTCCTGGGGGCCTCAGCATCGGCTCAGCGGCGGTAGGCCGCATCCGGCACCGATCTTACTACCAGACGGATCCGTCGGGCCTGCCGCTGACTAACGTCTATCGGGAGGTACTGGACCCTGCGGACTTCTTCGCCGTCGACCTCGAATCCGGATACTCCATCGTCGGCATGAGTGAGCTCCGTTCCTCGCCACTCGTCGCTCCGTTTCCGGACGGAACAGGGTTGGTCGTCGTGGAGCGACCGGAAGCAACGGGGCCACGAGCCACGTTTCGTATTCTTGTGCTGGCCCCGGCTGGCCACGCGGAGCTGGATCGAGAGGTCGAGTACCAGCCGGTGTCTGCCGAGGGCTGGCTGGATGAATACATCAGCCGAGTCGAGCAGGAGATGCTCGATCGAAGAGGGACGGTGGACCGCGATATCGTAGACGGTTTTCGAAGTGGCATCCCCGCCCGCCGTTCTCATCCACCGGTCACGCGGCTCAGGGTGGGTCAGGACGGATCGATCTGGCTACGCAGGGAGGAGTCACGGCCCGACTCGGTCGCGTGGGATCTGTTCTCACGCTCCGGTGAGTTCATGGGTCGACTCGAGACCGCCAAGGCGACGGACATCATCGGAGGCTCGGCGACGGAGGTCTGGACCGTGGAGCACGATGAGTTGGACGTGCCGTTCGTTGTCCACTCCCGAGTTCTCCGGTAGCGGAGTAGCGGAAAGGCTAAGACCCTAGCCAGCCCCTAGCTGGCGCGACCCGACGGGCGGCAGCAGAATGCGGATACGTTTGAGCGCGCGACGAGGAGGTGAGTGTGGAGACCGACGTGAGCCCGGTGGACGGAGACGGCTTTCAACCCGAGGCCGTGAGGGAGGCAGAGCAAGCCCTCCGGCGCTTCGGAGTCTCGGTCGGCCTGGGCGTAGTCG
>CALJKZ010000136.1 GCA_937983085.1 uncultured Gemmatimonadales bacterium | reverse complement strand
TGCGGAGCAGCGCCTGCGGGATCGTCCCCGTGCGGTCCTCGAGTTCTCCCTCGCGGAGTATCGAATCCTGGGTCTGTTTGAAGGCCAAGTTGAGCTGCCCGAGGAGACCTACGGACGCGTAGGCAATCTGCACGCGCTCCGCGTCGGTGGCCCCATCCCGGCGCATTCGCTGGAAGTGCACTTTGCCCATGACTTCGGAGAGCTCTGGGCTCGACGCGATCGCCATGGCCCAATCGTTGAGGTCCGAGGTGATCTCGTGCCACGCCACGGAGCGATCGCTCCAATCAGTTCGCCGATCGCGCCAATCATGCTCCAGTCCATGAGTCCCCGCCGATAAGTCACGCGCAGCCGGGTCGTGCCCGGCTCGAAACGCTGGGAATTCTGCTGGCGGACCCGGACGCCTCGCAATCCGAAGGCGCTTTTCCAACTCCAGTCAGATGGCGCCCGGGCCGAGGAACTCTCTCCACTCCAGCTCGACGAAGTCCGGTACGAAGGCATTCCGAGCCCGGGCCGTTGCGAAGTCGATTTCGTTCCGGTCTCGCGCGGGCTCGGTACTCAGGAACTCGGGGCGGGGGCGGATTCCCACCCGGCCCAGGTCGAGGCGATCTGCGTCCCAACATGTGCCGATGGTCGGATCGGGGTGAACGCCACCATCGGTATGGTGAGCGCAAGCGAACCGCAGGATGGCGACGTCGCTTGGATCGATGCTGAGTTCCCCCATCAGGCCGTCCACCACAGCGGCTCCTCTCCTGCCATGACCGTGATCGGTGCCCTCATTCTGCCGGCGGCAATCGTGGAGTACAGCGAAGAGCGCCACGACCTGGGGATCGGCTCCGGTGGACGCGCACAGACGCAGCCCGTTCTCCAACACTCGAGCCCAGTGGCCGAGGCCGTGAGTGCCGAAGGGATAGAGCGTGTAGCCGCCGATCGGAGACTGCAGAACCGAGCGTGGAATCAGTGAAGTCGGGGACTCCACTCCTGCTCCTATCTGGGCGAGTTGAGGGGCTATCGAACGGATTGGAATCCGGTAGGTGAACCAGAAGCGCTACCAGACCCGCCGACTAGAGCTTCCGGACTGCAGGGTTTCCTTGTTAGGTGGACGGCGGTGGCCTCTAGTCCCCGGCTGACATTAGTGTCCGGAACCAGCCTGCGGCCTTGTGGGGAGAGACTACGATGCCTTAGGGCCATGGCCCTCCTCGCCATCTTCTGGAAGCCCCTGAAAGACCCGCAAGCCTCGACCGTGGATCTGCACCAACTGAGCAGTGCGCAGCCCGTACTCGAGGTTCGCTGCCGCCGCGAAACCCTCGGGGTCTGGGAGGAGGGTGTCGTGCCGAATGTTCATCAGGTTGAGGTACCGGACGGCCACGGGCGCAAGGCTGATCGGTATTAAGAACTTGGTCAGGCGCCAGGCCTCACCTTTCTCGCAGAGATATGACTCAAGGTCGACGGCGTCCGGAGTATTGAGCTCAGTGTAGAGGGCTGCTTGGGCCCGCTCTCGAGGAGAGAGTTTGGCGCGGGGCAAATGAGTTCTGAGCGTGCCGTCATCGCTCTTGTCATGCGACGAGTAGCCGATGAGCCGGAATACAGCCACATGGGTCGTTTCGTCGGAAGGTGCGACACCTGCTCCCTTTGAAAGGCCTCGATAGTAAGGGCTGAGGGCGAAGAACAGCGCAACGAACGGAGAGCCGGTCCAGTCCAGGAACGGTCCGTTCAGGCCGAAGTGCCGGCCCGCGCCCCAAACGGAGGGGTCCAAGGCGTCCTCTGCGGTGAGCGCTCGCCCCTCCGCGTCCGCTACGTAGTCCTGAAGGATACGAAGTAGCAGGCGAGTCCAGTCGTCCTTCCCGAGAGATTGCTTCCGCTTGAGCCGAGACGCGGTGTCGACTCCAAAGGAACGCTCTAACGGAGAGCAAAGGGTCCAACTCGGGTCCGACTGTCCCCGCCAAAACACGGGCGGGTCGGCGATCGCGTCCTTCTCAAGGTAGGTCTGAGCGGATAAGACCAAGGAGGAGTGGTAGAAGAACTCCTCGATGGTTGAAACCTCTTGCTCCACAACCCTATCGAGCGGCCGGGCCTCGTTGTTCCACTCCGTCGGATCCAAGGGGAAGAGAGATGTAGTGAACCGAAACATGTAGCCTTCCACCCAACTCTGATTGTCTAGCCACCAACGCCTTCAGAAATGGGTTGGCGCAGATCTGGTGACAAGATGGGCCGAGAAGAGAGCGTGATCGAAGCAACATTTCTTCCGCCCGCACCGGGTTGTGTCGACCTACGGATGTCCCACTCCGAAGCGCCTCCCCCGAATACCCAGTCGAAGAAAACAAAGAAGGCGCGGCCGCCCCGTGGACCACCGCGCCTCTCCTACGTCTGGACCCCGACCCATCTCGTCGACGGGCTGGGCTCAGTTCTCTACGAGCTCCACCTCTTCCAGGAAGTCCCGGAGCGGGTTGGCCACGGCGACGGCCCGCTCACGGATGGCTTCGGACGTCGAGTCGCGTACTTGGCCGAGCATGTGGCGCGACACGGCGGCTCCGAGCTTGTCGTCGGATTCGGCGGCGGCCTGATGGTACTCGGCGTAGCGTGCCCCGACCCTCTGTTCGAACAGGGGCAGCTGGGACTTGGGCGTGCCGTTCTCCACCATGTCTTCGAAGACGGCGGAATGGAGAGCGTCGAGGCCCTCTTTGATCCGCGCGTCCGGCGCCCTACCGAGAAAGGCGAGCTGCGCTCCCCGCGTATGTGCCCACATGAAGAAGATCAACGCCTCTTCAGCTGTGCGAAGTACGGTACCATCGTCGTCATCTAGGGTATCGACGTCGGGAAGAGGCGTCTCCACATCCTCTCGGGAGAGGAAGTCGGAGAAGCTTTCCCAGACGAGCCGAGCGAGATTGTCGCCGAGCTCGTGAGGGGTCATCGTCTGAGGCGCGCGAAACTCGCGGGCGTCGTCGGTGAGCGTGCCGTGCACGGTTAAAATCCTGTCGTCATGGGTTTTCGAGTAACACCAATTCGGATGTTGGAGTCCACTGTGTCAAGGTTAAAGATTCGACGCCGCGTGGGTCGCGGCTCCTCCGAGGGCCCCCGACACACGGTTTGGCCCCGTAGATCGCTGCTTTCCCTGGGTCTCGGGGCCCTCGTAGTCGTTTCGGGGGCGTGCGCCGCCGGTGCGCCTGTGATACCGCCTCCGCGCCCCATCGTCGTCTATTCGGGGGCTCGGATCTTCGCCGACCACGAGGCGATGAAGGAGCTGAACGGCTGGGTTCTGGACGCCCAGATGACCATCGAGGAGGACCCTTCCTTCCTCCTCATCCGCTCCTCCACGCTGCAGGAGCAGCTTCCGTGGGAGGGCATGGTCCTGGGCGAAGACAGCGTCACCGTCGAGATCCCCCTTGGTGGCCAGGATGCCACCCTCGTGTACGACATCTACGGCTTCCTCCATCTGATGAACCAGATGGGACGCCTCGACGAGTGGCTGCCGGAGGCGGCGGACGCCACGGGGTACGAACTCGAGCGCGCCATCGTCGAGCGGATCGCCGACACGTGGATCCTGGGGCGGTCGGTCTTCGATACGCAGCCATTCGGACCCCTCGACGAGCTCTCGTACGCCCGCGACGCCGGCTACCTGGACGCGTACATCTTCACGGCCCGACCCGACGAGTTCGGTACGGCTCGCACGGAGTGGGCACGCGCGAATCCGGGACGCGTCGACGAGTATCGGGAGTGGTTCCTGCAGACGTTCAACCAGGAACCGCCGGGCCTACGGAACTGAACGGGCGCGAGCCTGAGGGAGACCCCCGCCGGGTCAGGCCGGGTGGACTTCCCAGCGCAGCCCGATGGGACCGTTGTCGTCGAGCTCTTCGACGTGTACGTCCACCCGCCCGGTGCGGGCGAGTCGCTCGTCGCTGGGCTTGCCACCGAAGGCCGCGAATCCCAGGACTTTGACGTCGCACCAGACGCCGTCGGGGGAGACGGCAGCCAGCGTGGCGCCCTTCAACGACCTGATGGAGGGCGCTTCGCCGGACTGGAGGCGCAGGCGTAGAATACGGCCCGAATGGGGGGCATCCATGGCATCGAGCACACGGAAGGTTACGCCGCTTCGGGTGGGGGCTTCGGGTGACATGAAAGAAAGACTATCGGCATGACGGCTCCGACGGAAGGTGTGAAGACGCGCAGCCTGGAGTTGTCGCCGGAGCGCATGCT
>CALJKZ010000135.1 GCA_937983085.1 uncultured Gemmatimonadales bacterium | reverse complement strand
GCCATCAGCTCCGAAGCGCTTTCCCGAATCGAGCAGGCGTCCTGGGCCGGAAACGTCCGGGAACTCCGCAACGTCATGGATCGCGCCGTCTTGCTCTCCACGGGCGACACCATCCGAAGCGGAGCGCTGCGCATCGGCTCCGCGGCGCCCCATTCCTCCTCCCGCGGTGAGCCCACGTCACCAAGCGGGTATCCGGCCACCGTGTCTCTGGCCGAAGTGGAGGCCGACCACATTCGGCGGGTTCTCGCCTCCGTGGACGGGCACATCGGACGCGCCGCCGAGATCCTGGGCATCCATCGCAACACGCTGAGCCGCAAGATCGGGGAGTACGGGCTGGACCCGTCGGGCGGGAACGGACCCTCATGAACGCGTCAGGTGCACCAATCTGGTGCAGGCCCGCGCCAAACGGGGCAGCCGCACACGTGTGCGTGGCTCCTGCGGAGGCCCCAAGTCGTTGCCACGTAGCGATATGGCGCCCAGAACGTCCTTGGCACGCCTCCTGCCCCTCAACGACCGCATGAAGCGGCTCACCGTCGACGGACTCCGCTCCGTCCTGCCCCCCCTCGACGAGCTTCGACCCCTCGTCGACCACCTTCTGGCCGGTTCCCACGCGGACCCGGAGAAGGCGTGGTCGGGTTCGGGTGAGCTGGGAACGGCCGGGGATCGATTGGTGGAGACCGCCGGTCTATCCGAGGCCACGGCTGCCCTCGCCGACCGGGAGCACCGTCATCTCCTCGCCGTGTACTCCGAAACGGCCCGCGCCATCGTGGCGTTGGATGGCGGCGACGCCGGCGAGGCCGCCGAGCGCTTCCTCGCGGTGGCAGCCTTGGAGGAGTCCCGTGACGACCCTCGACGCGCTTCCGCCTATGCGGACGCGGCCCACGCCCTGGCGCGAGAAGCGGGACGACCGGGACTCACGTCTCTGGCCCTCCGACGGAAGGCCCGCTTCGCCCGGGCCATGGGGCGGTACGACGAAGCCGCTCGCGACTACACACAAGCGCTCCTCTTCGCCGAAGCGGCGGGTGACCCGCGTGGCGCCGCCGAGGCCACCATCGGTGTCGGCAACGTTCTGGAGGAGCAAGGTCACTGGGAGCAGGCCGCCGACCGCTATCGCCAGGCGCTGGATACCCTGGGTGGCGCGGAGACCCCGGTACCCGAGCAATGGCATGCCCTCCTCAACCTCCACGTGGCCCTGCGCTCCATGGGAGATCTGGATGGGTGCGTGGCTCCTCTGGACGAGGCCGAGACCCTCGCAGCCTCGCTCGGCGACGAGTCCGCCGTGCCCTTCCTGGAGAACGCCCGGGGTCAGCACTTCATGGCCCGGGGGGACTTCGACGAGGCCGAGGCCCACCTGCGGCGGGCCGTGGAAACCGCCGGCGAAGGACGCGCCGAGATCACCTGCCGGCGCAACCTCGCCGAGACGCTGCTCGCGCTCGGGCGTCGGCTGGACGCCGCCGAGGAGGCACGGCGGGCCGAACGCGGGGCCATCGTGTCGTCGGCGCCGGGCAAACTCCCCGAGGTATACCGCCTTCTCGGTCGCATCGCCGCCGCGGAAGGGGTCTCCGACGCCTTTGTCCTGTTCGAGCGAGCCCTCGAGATCATCGAGGAACGTCAGCTTCCGGACATCGAGCGGGCCCAGACTTTGCAAGCCTATGCCGAAGCCGAAGCGCGGGTGGGCGATCACGAAACCGCAGCCGACCTCCTGGCCCAAGCGGATGCCCTCTACCGCAGCCTGGGCATCAGCCACCGGAGAGATCCCTGGGCGGATCGCTTCGACGGCCCCGAAACCGACCATCAAGGAACGGATCATGGATAGATGGAGTCCACACGCTCTCACGCGGAGCGCGCTCGCGCTCATGCTCACGGGCGCCCTGGCCGCATGCGGCAACCTCACCGCCGGAGGCGTAGGCGAGGCGACGGTCACCATGTCGGGCGACGCGCCCGAGGAGGGGCCGAGCCCCCAGATGTCCGTCGTCGACGGGCCAGCCAGGACGGACCACGACGACGATCACCCCGAGGGCGAGCTCGAAGCCGACCTCACCGTTCAGTTGGTCACGGCCGACGGTGAGATCGTGACTCTCACCGACGGTGAGGTGCGCGTGCGACTCGACCTCGAGGGCGTGGAAGAGCCTGTCATCGGATCCCGCACCGTCGCCGCAACGACGTACACGGTCCTGCGCATCGTCTTCACCGAGATCGAAGTCGAGGTCGACGCGGGTCTCGTCATCGGAGGGGTGCCCATCGTCGGTCCGGTGGACGTGGAGCTGGAAGGGCTGCTCACCGTCGACCGCAGCCTCGACCTCGCCATCGACGATGGCGAGCAGGCCGAGATCCTGGTGGACCTCAACGCCGAGAGCTGGCTTCAGGCGGTGGACCCACTGACGCTCACCGTCGACGCTCAGGTATTCGCGGACCTCGTATCCGTCCGGGTGAGATAGCCGAACGGCCCTACGGTTTCGTAGCCACCACCAGGGTTCGTCGAATGAGTCCTCTGCGCACGGCCTCCATCATGCTCCTGCGCCGCCCGACCTCGTAGTCGTACTCCACGTCGCCCTCGGCGCGGCGGAGTTCGGACTCGTCCCGGCGGAGGCCCTCCCAGAGTGCGCCGAGGGCCGCATGGAAGGCCTCCGTGACGTCGGCCACCTCGTCCACCCGGAGCCCGACCTCCCGGCTCAGCTCCTCCAGTGAGCCCGCAGAGCGGACGTCCGAGGGCCCCAACTCGGCCGCGAGAGCGACCTCGTCAGCGCCGAGGCCCGCACCCGTCTCGATGACCAATGCCGCCATGCGCCCACCTCGCCGCAACACCCGATGACATTCTCTCATCACGGAGAGCTCGTCCTGGAGTCAACACAGGACGTCCGCGTGGGTGACCCCATCGAACGAGCCCTCGGAGAACGGGAGAGCACGTCCGTCGGCCCGGACCAACGCGGATCGGTCGGCCAAGGCCTCGTCGTCGAGGGTGATCCGAGCTTCGTACAGGGCCTCGGCGGGAAGATCGCACACCACGAGACGGCACCCCGACCGTCGCGCTACGTAAGAGCCCGGCCAGCCGCGACCCCCGCCCAGATCGAGGAGACGTTGGGCAGCCGTCATGGCGAGTGCGTCGGCGACCCGCTGGGCCTGTTCGGGCGTGGTGTACCCGTTCACCGTCGCCGTACCCAGGGCGTGAGCCCTCAACCGACGCGCCGCCTCGGACGAGAACGCCTCGTACTTCTCGGACAGGGTGCGCCTGCCACGCCCCCCTCGCTCCTGACTCACCGGGTGTCTCCTATGCACGTCACTCGCTCTGGCCGCCCCACGAGGGAGCCTCGCCCGGCACAAGAAAGCGACCCGGCGTCGCCCGGGGCAACCGCATCCGCTTCAGACCCGGCCGCCGATTCCTTACCATGGACGTGCCATCGCCCTGCGAACGTTCGTCCACCTCGTCGTCGGAAGCCACGACATGCCCAGCCACACCGCCTCCATCATCGTCCGCAGACCCGTCGCCGAAGTCTTCGAATACATGAACGACGTGTCGCGGGAATCGGAGTGGCAGCCCCAGCTCAAGGAGGCGGAGCAGATCCCTCCGGGCCCGGTGACCGTCGGCACCAAGCGCCGGTACGTCTCCGAGTTCATGGGGAAGCGCCTCGAGAACGTCTACGTCATCACCACGTACGAGGAGAACAGCCGCGTGGTGTGCGAGACCACGAAGGATGCGGTCATGAGCGCCACCAGCGACATCCACTGGGAGGCGGTGGAGGACGGGACGAAGGTGACCATGGCTCTCGAGGGCAAGCCGTCCGGAGCGTTGCGCTTCCTGCCTTCGTCCATCCTGGAGGCGACCTTCGAGAAGGAGGTCAGCGGAGCCCTGTCACGGCTGAAGCAGAGGTTGGAAGCGGAGCCGTAGCTGAGGCCGGCAAGCGCCGGGCGAAGTCTACCGAGGCCCCGGTTCTCTAGTTGCCGCCGAGGTGGAAGCTCACCTCCACGAACCCGGCCATGTGGTCCCCGAAGTACTCGTATCGGGTGGCGCCCGCCGCGATGACGAAGGTGGGGCTCTGGATGAAGAGCCCCAACGCCTCCTCGAAGGTGGTCTCCCGAGTGGACGTCGTCTCCGTATCGATCCGGGGGATGGGCAGCGCATCCAGGTCGAGCCACCGTCGGGCCATGGTGCGGTCGTCCACGCGCATCGCCCCCTCGAGGCGCACACCCACCCCGAGGCGGCCCATGGTGGCCACCACCCGGGACAACTCTGCCCCCACCGCCACCGTCGATTCGGCTACCGCTCCCCGATCGGATTCGAAGCGGTCGCGGAAGTCGTAGCGCGTCTGGCTCCCTTCGACCCACGGGCACAGGTCGACGCCAAGGGCCTGAAACCGCCCTCCCACCACGGCGAAGACGCTACGGGGAATCTCCTCCCCGGTGTCGACCCCGCCCCACCGCAGCCCTCCGCCGAGAAGCACATGGTCGAAGGGCTCGAAGGAAAACCCCACGGAGCTCCGGGGATCGACGCCCAGCCGCTCCACGTGGATGGACGCCACCACGCTCGAGGAGCCACGCTGGCAGAGCTGGGCCGAGGTGGTGGCGGGCAGGAGGAGGAACGAGGCCAACACCGACGCCAGCACGACGGCAGGCCATCGAAGCGCGAACGACGTAGAGACAAGCACGGCGGGTCCGGGGCCTCCCATGGGCGAGGGTCTCTCTACTTCAACGGACGATCCACGTCTCGCCGGTTGCACATCCCGGAGGACGTGGGAGACCGACGTCACCGGTCGGCGGTTTCCGCCAGCAGGCGCTCCAGTTCCTCGATACGACCCTCCACCGCGGTCCACTCCTCCATGGCCCGGTCGATCTCGGTCTGGTGGTCGGCGCGTTGTTTCTGGAGCGACACGACCTCCTCGGGATCGGTGCGGTCGTAGTACCCCTCCTCCGCGAAGCGTCCGTCGATGGTCGCGATGGCCCGTTCCGCTTCCTCGATGGAGGCCGTCAGGGCCTCTCGCTTCCGTTCCAGATCCCTCACCTCCCGGCGAAGCGTCGAGCGGGAGATCCCCCGGTCGACCTTGCGGGGCTGTGCATCGCTCGACCCGGCCGTGCCGTTGGACGAGGCGCCTCCACCCTCGCCCCTCGACGCCTTCTTCCGCTCCCGTTTCTCGCGGCGGGCCTTGAGGATGACCGTGTCGGCGTCGAGGTGATCGTCGCCCGAGGCCTCGACGTACTCTTCGTAGGTGCCTGGGTAGTCGGTCACCTCGCCGGGTTTGATCTCGACGACCCGGGTCGCCAGTCGGCTGACGAACCATCGATCGTGGGACACGACGACGAGCGTGCCCTCGTACCCCCTCAGTGCCTGAACCAGCGCCTCGATGGACTCAAGGTCCAGATGGTTCGTCGGCTCATCGAGGACGAGGACGTTGGGCTTCTCGAGCGCCAGGCGGGCGAAGACGAGCCGCGCCGCTTCGCCACCCGAGAGGGCACTGACCTTCTTCTTCCCGTCGTCACCGCTGAAGAGCATCAGCCCCATCTGTCCGCGCACGAAGCCCCGGTCCCTTCCGGGGCAAAAGCCCCAGAGCCACGACTCGGTGGTCTCTTCGGAGTCGGCGAACTCGTTCTTGATGTCCTGGGCGAAGTATCCCACGTGGGTCTCGTAGCCCCACTCCACCTCGCCGGCATCGGCCTCCAGCTCACCCATCGCGACCTTCAGAAGCGTGGACTTCCCGATGCCGTTGGGCCCCATGATGGCCACGCGCTCGCCCCTTCGGATGGAGAGGTCGACGCCGTGGAGGACCTCGTTGTCTCCGAACGCCTTCTTCACGCCGTCGACGGAGAGGACCTCCTTGCCGCTGGGACGCCGGGGCTCGAAACGGAACGTCGGGTACCGCCGGGACGAACCAGGCAGCTCCTCGAGCTCGTCGGCCTTCTTCTCGATGAGCCGGAGCTTGCTCTGGGCCTGCCTCGCCTTGCTGGCCTTCGCCCGGAACCGGTCCACGAACTGCTGGTGGTGGGCGATCTCCTTCTCCCGCGACTCGATCTCCTTCTCCCGCCGCTCCCGCTCCTCCACCTTCGCCTCGAGGAAGTGGGTGTAGTTGCCCTTGTAGAGGGTCACCGTCCCGTAGTCCACGTCGAGGATCCGCGTGGACACGTTGTCCAGGAAACGGTGGTCGTGGGAGATGACCACCACGGGTCCCTGGAAGTCGGCGAGGAACTTCTCCAGCCACCGGATGGAAAGGATGTCCAGGTGGTTGGTGGGCTCGTCGAGGAGCAGCGCGTCAGGGGCCGAAGCCAGGACCTGCGCGAGGAGCACCCGGAGCTTGAACCCACCCGACAGCGTGGACACCGGCTCGTGGTGGACCTCGGTGGGAAGGCCCAGACCCTCCAGGATGCTCGCGGCGCGGGCCTCCGCCGTGTAGCCGTCGAGACGCTGGACGGTTTCCTCCAGCACCGCGAAGCGCTCGTGGTCGAAGCCCTCCTCCCCGCCCTCGAGGAGGACGGCCTTTTCCGCCATGGCTTCCCAGAGTTCCGGATTCCCCATGAGGGTCACGTCCAGGACCGTCTCGTCCTCGTACAGGAACTGGTCCTGCTTGAGTACGCCAAGGCGCGCCGACTTGGGAACGGACACCTGCCCCTCGGTGGCATCCATGGTTCCCGACAGGATGTTCAGGAGCGTGGTCTTCCCCGATCCGTTGGCTCCGACCAGCCCGTACCGCTCACCGGGGTTGAGGTTGAACGACGCGCCCCTGAAGAGCGTCCGATCGCCGAACTCCTTGGCGAGATTGGAGACGGAGATCACGTGGCCCCCAGGATGGGAAGGGACCGTCCTCCGCTCGACGCCACGGGAGCGCCAAGAGGTCGGACTTCCAGGAAGGTGGCGTCCGTGGACGCCACCACGGTCGTCGCCTCCAACGCCGCAGGGAGAAGCACCGTGTCCCCGGCCCTCACCCCGAGGGGAGGCACCTCGTCGCTCCACCGCAGCTCCGCCTCTCCCCGCACCAACATGAGGAGCAGCATCTCGTCGGTGTCGAAGACCACCTCCCCGTCCCGTAGCACCATCCACTCGCTCATGGTGAAGTGCTCGCACACCACAAGCTCCCGAGCCACAGCGTCGCCATGGGACGAAGTGGTTCCGGGCTCGAACTGGGCGGTTTCAGCCGGCCCGAGCTCGATGCACTCCAGAGCCTGTTCGATGTGGAGTTCCCGGCCAGTGCGTCCCCAGTCGTACACCCGGAAGTTCGTGTCCGACGGGGTCTGTACCTCCGCCACGAAGATCCCGGCCCCGAGAGCGTGACAGGTGCCGCTGGGGAGGTAGTGGCAGTCCCCGGCCTTCACGGGCACCTGTACGAGGAGGTCGGGCACCCTACCGTCTCGGATGGCGGCTTCCAGGTCCTCCCGGGTCGTCCCCTCGACGATCCCTTTGTAGATGACGGCGTCGTCCTCGGCGTCGATGACGTACCACGCCTCGGACTTCAGGTGGGCCCGGGAGTGGGCCGCCGCGTACTCCGGAGAGGGGTGAACCTGCACCGACAGGCTTTCGCGGGCATCCAGGTACTTGAGGAGGATGGGAACCCGTCCCCCGGACGCCAGGCGGACGTCGCCGGTGACGAGAGGTCCGAAGTCCTCCACCACCTCGGCGAGGGTCCGCTCGATGAGCGGGCCGTTTCGAATGCGCGTCTTCGCGGGTTCCCCGCCCCCGCCCGACGGGCTCGTGGCGTCCAGGTCGGCGAGCTCCCACGATTCGCCGATCCGTACCGACGGGTCACCCGGCAACCGCCTCCCGAACCGCTCGAGGGTACGGCCGCCCCAGACCTTCTCCTTGTAGATGGGCTCGAGGAGGAACGGGTAGAGGGGCAAAGCAGGATCTCGCGGGGAGTGCGGTCGAAAAGGTCTGAGGGTCGGAGCCTGCCGGGTGCACGTGGCACCGGCGGCCCTGAATATGGCGCTTCCGCGGGAAAAGTGGTGACCGAGTGCCACCGCCGGCGCTCCTCCCGCTCGTCGAGGGGCCTCGTGGCTGGGACGACGAGAACGCGGGCCGACGGAACGTTCCCGTCGGCCCGCGCACGCCGCACAGCCTCACCGCGCCCGGTCGCCCTTCACTTGGCTGGTCGACCGCAGGCCGTGATCCGCGATGGACTACCTCGCGCCGATGCGCTCCTGGATGATCCGAGCGGTGCGCTCCGAGCGGGCATCCGCGATCTCGTCGGCCCATTCCAGCGCCTCCTGGAGGTCGGAGATGTCCACGCCGTTGATGGTGGCGAGACCGGCCTTCACGCGCTCTTCCCAGCGCACCGAGTCGAGGTCATCGAGCATCATGTTCAGGGTGATGCCCGGGCTGTCGTGGATGTTGTCGCTGGGCATGCCGTCGGTGACCACGCCCAACTCACGCAGGACGTTCCGGGACCCCTCGGGCGCACGGTAGTACTCGCCGATGAAGTGGGCCCGTGCCGACCCGCCCCACTTGGCGTTGAGGGCGTCGGCCACGTTGCTCATGCCCCTTTGGTTCCCGCCGCTGTCGCCGATGAACACGATGTTCTCGAAGCCGTGGGCGGCAAGACTCTCGGCCATGTCCGTGAGGACGGCCTCGAACGTCTCCTGCCGCAGGCTGAGGGTGCCGGGACTGGTCATGTGGCCCGTCTGGGGCTCGATCCCGCCTTCGGGGACCAGCTCGAGGACGGGAGCGCACAGCGCGTTGCCCAGGTAGGTGGCGATGCGGGGACAGTTCTCACGCAGCACGTAGTTGTGCTTGCCCGTCACCAGCCACGGGCCGTTGGGCTCCACGCCACCCGTGGAGATGATGGCCGTGGTCTTGCCGGCGTCCAGGGCGTCCCGGACGTCCATCCACGTCATCGCCTCGATCCAGAGGGTCTCGACCGGTGGCAGCGGATTCGGCGTGTCAGCACAGTTGTAGACGTTGTTGCGGCACGCGCCTCCACCCATGTCGCGGGGGTCGGGCTCGGGACGTTGGAATCCGGCGGGCGGTCCGCGACGCTCCCGCTGAGCGACCGGCTCCGGTGGCTGGGTACCACCGTCGAGGATGGCGTCGCGGATGAAGCCGGCGGTGTGGAAGGCCCGGAAGTCCACGATCTTCCGCGCCAGCTCGCGGTTGCGCACCCGGTCACTCAGGTCCACGCCGTTGATCATGGTGGTGCCGGTGGCCACCCGGGCGTCGTACCGGATGGAGAAGGGGTCGTCGGCGAACATGTTGAGCGAGATCACCGGGTCGTCGTGGAGCCCGTCGTTCTCGGTGCCTTCGAGGCCGAACGCCGTCATGTACTGGGACACGGTCCCGTAGTCGTAGTACTCGGGGATGTGCGCCACCACCACGTCCGGCCAGCGGGCGTTGAGCGCCGCCGCGACGTTCCGCATGCCCGATTGGTTTCCACCGCTGTCGCCGATGAACATGATGTTCTCGAAGCCGTGCATCTTGAGGCTGTGGGCGACGTCGGTGAGCATGGCCTCGAACGTCTCCTGGCGCATGGAGATCGTGCCGGGGCTCGTCATGTGGCCGCTGGGCGGATCGATGTTGCCCTCGGGAACGAGCTTGATGACGGGCGCGCACAGGGCGTCGCCCAGCTCCCGGGCGATGGCGTCGCAGTTGGCCCGGAGGACGTAGTTGTGCTTGCCCGTGGCCAGGAAGGGCCCGTTGGGCTCCACACCTCCCGTGGAGATGATGACGGTGCGCATCCCCGCGTCCAGGGCGTCCCGCACGTCCATCCACGTCATCTCCTCGATCCACACCGTACTCGGCTGAGGAAGGGGGTTCGGCGTGTCGGCACAGTTCCAGACGCTGCCGGCACAGTCACCCCCACCCATGGAGTTGGGGTGCTGCTGACGTTGCTGCGCTTCGGCGGCCGACGCGGTGAGCAGGACCGCGCCGAGGGCGAAGAGGATCTTCTTCATCGGTGTCTCCCGAGGGTACGAACGGCGTGCGTGGGGGGAGACTGACGGTCGGGGCCGAAACGCGCCAGGGGTCGGCTGCCAGGGACGGTGTCGGTGCCGCCCTCGGGTCCTACGGCGCCCTCGGGTCCTAGGGGTCGGTGCCCCGATCCATGCTCGCTGAGGACGGTCCCTGGCAGGCGTGCTCCCAGCCCCGTTCGCACGCCAGGGCGAAGAGGCTGTCGACGTCCTGGATCTGCACGGCGCCCTTGCTCCCCCGGATGACGATGGGGAGGTCTTCGGTGGGCGGTGGCCCGCTGGCGGCGAAGGTGCGTTGGCCCGTGGTCAGGCGGATGACGTTCTCGCACCCGGGGCTGAACCCGAGAGAGCACGCCTGCTGGAAATCGGCTTGAGCTTCGGCGTCCTCTCCCAACTGGCCCGCCATGATGATGGCGCGCTCGTTGCACGCCCACCCCGACCCCCGGTCGCAGTACACCGCCTGCATCTGCGCTGCGGTCCTACACGCCCTCACATTCCCCGAGTCGCACGTCTCGGCCCAAAACGGGAGGTACTGACCCGGGTGGTTGTCGCCGACCCCGCCCACCGCGGCCAGCGAGAGGAAGATCATGGTCCATAGGCCCGCCGTGGCCACCCGCGGGTTCTCCACCCCGATGGCGCCGAGAACTCTCGCGGGCTCGAGGCGCCGCAGGAACGGCTCTTTCGCCCAGGCGTCGAAGCGCCTCACCATGAGATTCAGGATGGGGATGGGCAGCAATTTGTCGTAGAACGTCGGCGCCTCGAACCGCTCCAGGAGACCGGCGAAGGCGATGGTGAGGACCGCGTACAGGACGCCGTACATCACCCTTCCCTGCTCCGACCGGGGCGACGTGGCCGGATCGGTGAAGAGGAGGTGCATCCCCAGGAAGACGGCGATGGGAATGAAGGCGTCCCGGAAGTAGAACGTCCCGGTGATGCCGTAGTAGAGCAGACCCCACAGGTACGCCGTCGTCACCGAGGCGATGGTCATGGTGGCCACGCCGAAGAGGATCTGGGCGGGCAGCGTCACCAGGAAGACGACGACGAAGATCCACGGCGGATTGAAGAGCGTCTGGGCGATCTCCAGCCCGTACGTGGCGTTGGTGGTCCCCGTCAGGATCAAGAACAGGGAGAAGACCGCGAGGGGGAAGGACGACGGATTGAAGATGTGCCGCCGCTGCCCGTCCCGCTCCCAGCTGATGAACGCCTTCGCCGCGAAGCCGAGTGCGACGATGACGAACTGCCAGTAGTACCACTCCGGTCGGAACCAGAGGAAGAAGTTGATGCTGAGCAGGATGGGCAGCGGACCGAAGCCGATGCGGTAGTCGTCCCGCCGGTACATCTGGAGGAGGGCGTCCAGGCCGTACGCGAAGAGCAACTGGCCCAGGAGCAGCGGAAGATTCCCGAGGACGGCGTTGACGTGCCATCCCCAGTACAGCATGAGCGTCCCCTGGGCACACGCCTGGAGCCAGTGGGGCGTGCGGATCTCCACGCGCATGGAGAGGTCCCGCTTCCGCTGCGTGGCGGTAGCGTAGAGCACGACGGCCCCGAACATGAGGCCCAAGGCGGCCGCCATGAAGCTGCGCTCCACGACGGGCTGCAGAGCCGCCTGCGGGAAGACGGGAATGATCGCTGCCAGGGCGGCCCCGAAACCGATGGGCACGAGGGCGGCCTGGGCCGGCGAGAGCCGCTGAGCGATGACGGGAACTCCTTTCAGCCGTACCTCAGATCCGGAGACAATCTACCGAAGGGGCTCGGGGGGGAGTAGCCGTCACCGCCAGTAGGCCCCATCATGCCGATCTCGGCTTCCCGAACCCCCTCTCCGTCGATGAATCGAGCCACCCTGCCCCTTCGCCTCGCCTTCGCCACCGCGTCCGCCCTCGCCGTCGTGGCGACCCCTGTTCTGGCGCAGACACCGGATCTCTCCACCACCTTGTCCCGGGCGGACTACCGGGAGATCGGCCCGGCCCTCATGGGGGGTCGGATCGCCGACCTGGCCGTCATCGAGGCCACGCCTCACGTCTTCTACGTGGGCACGGCGTCGGGCGGGGTCTGGAAGACGGAGAACCACGGCACGTCGTTCATCCCTCTGTTCGACGATCAGCCCACGAGCTCCATCGGAGCCATCGAGGTCGATCAGACGAACCCGAACCTCGTCTGGGTAGGCACCGGCGAGCCCCAGAACCGGCAATCCTCACCCTGGGGCAACGGCGTCTACAAGTCCACCGACGGCGGCAAGACCTGGCAGCACATGGGCCTCGAGGCCACGAAGCACGTGGGCCGGATGATCATCCACCCCCGCGACCCCGACGTCGTGTACGTCGCCGCCGTCGGTGACCTCTGGACCGCCAACCCCGAGCGCGGGGTTGACCGCACCACCGACGGCGGCGAGACGTGGGAGCTCGTCCTTTTCGTGGACGAGAACACCGGAGCCATCGACCTCGTCATGGATCCTGCGGACCCGAAGACCCTCTTCGCCGCCATGTACCAGCGCCGGCGGACGGGTTTCGGCTTCAACGGTGGCGGGCCCGGCAGCGGGATCTACCGGACCGTGGACGGGGGCGAGTCGTGGACGGAGCTCACCGACGGCCTCCCGTCGGGTGACAAGGGGCGCATCGGACTGGACGTCTTCCGGGGCAACGGCAACCTGGTGTACGCCCTCGTGGAGGCCGACGCGCGCAGCGCGGGAAGCGGCTTCGGCGGCGGTGGCGGAGCCCGCGACACGGGGCTCTACCGGTCCACCGATCGTGGAGATACGTGGGAGAAGATCTCCGACACCAACCCGCGGCCCATGTACTACTCCCAGGTCCGCATCGACCCCACGGACGCCGACCGCGTCTACGTCCTGGGTACCCAGCTCATGGTCTCCGACGACGGCGGCGAGACCTTCCGCAGCGACGGTGCGACGCAGATCCACGTGGACCACCACGACCTGTGGATCGACCCGGCGAATCCGGATCATCTCATCATCGGCAGCGATGGCGGAGTGTCGGCGTCCTGGGACGGCACTCGCACGTGGCGCATGTACGACATGATGGCGCTGGGCCAGTTCTACACCATCGCCCACGACATGCGGACGCCCTACTACGTGTGCGGAGGGCTCCAGGACAACGATCCGTGGTGCGGCCCGTCCAACACACGGTCGTTCCATGGCATCCGCCACGACGACTGGTACGAGACGGCATACGGCGACGGTTTCTGGACCGTCGTGGATCCCACCGACTCCACCATCGTGTATTCGGAGTCCCAGGGCGGAAACATGGTCCGCTACGACCTGAACACGGGTGAGAAGACCCCCATGCGCCCCATCGAGGGCCCGCGGATGAACGGGGACACCGCCAAGGACTATCGCTTCAACTGGAACTCACCCCTCCTCATCTCCCGCCACGACCCCGAGGTCATCTACCTCGGCGCCAACTACCTCATGCGCTCGCCGGATCGGGGCATGAGCTGGGAAGAGGTGGGAGGCATCGACCTCACCAAGCAGATCGATCGCGACACCTTGTCCATCATGGGCGTATCCGGGAGCGAGCCCATGATGTCCATCCACGACGGCATCGCCACGTACGGGAATCTCACCGTGGTCGGAGAGTCCCACTTCACCCCGGACGTCATCTACGTCGGTACCGACGACGGCAACCTCCAGGTGACCCGCGACTACGGCGAGACGTGGACCACCGTCGTCGACAACATTCCAGACCTCCCCGATCGGACGTACGTGAGTCGTCTCGCCCCGTCGCACCACGTGCCCGGGCGGGTCTACGCCACCTTCGACGGCCACCGCAACGGCGACTACGACGCCTACGTGTACGTCAGTGAGAACTACGGCGAAGACTGGCGACGCATCGACGACGGCCTCCCCGACCTCTGGTCGGTGAACGTCATCGCCGAGCATCACAACGCGCCCAACCTCCTCTTCGTCGGGAACGAGGTGGGCGTCTACGTCTCCATCGATCGCGGCGAGAACTGGACCCGCCTGGAGGGTGATCTCCCGGTGGTGCCCGTGGACGACATCGCCATCCATCCGCGGGACAACGACCTCATCATCGGGACCCACGGGCGCAGCGCCTGGATCATGGACGACCTGACCCACCTGGAGCACTTGAGTGCTCAGGTGATGGCCCAGGACGCCCACCTCTTCCCGGTCCAGCGGAAGATCATGTGGGCCCAGGAGGGCGACTGGCCCTTCCTAGGTTGGCAGTACGCCGGCGAGAACCCGCCGCGCGCCAGCCGTATCCGCTACTACCTCCGTGACGGCGTGGACATGACCGCCGACGGCGCGGACGAGGATCACGAGGGTGAGAACGGAGAGAACGGCGAGGAGCATGGCGATGACGATGGATCCGGCCACGACGATGACGCGGGGGTGACCCTCACCATCACCGACGCGTCGGGACAGGTGGTCCGCACGCTGGAGGGAGCGACGGGTCCCGGCATCCACGAGGTCCAGTGGGACTGGCGGTGGGATGCCCCCTACGAGCCTGAAGGAGGAGGCGGCGGTGGAGGTGGCTTCGGAGGAGGGGCGCCCCAAGGCCCGGTGGCGCTCCCCGGCATCTACACCGTGACGCTGGAAGCGGCAGGTACGACCCACACCACCGAGGTGGAGATCGAGGCCGACCCCCGCCGGCCCATGACCGTGGCCGACCGAATGGCCCGTCAGGACGCACTCATGAGCATGCACCGGCTGGCGAAGCCCGTGTACGAAGCCCGCCAGGCACTATCGCGGCTTCATGACCAGATGGAGGAAGCCGAAGGCCTCTTGGAGCAGCACGACGGGGCGCCGGAGTCCCTCACCGAGGAGCTCGCGAGCATCCAGGAGGAACTGGAGTCCATCGGCGACCTCCTGGGTGACGTAGGCGGTTGGATGCGGGTGTCCGGCTCCATCCAGCAGTCGTCGCTGCGCCCCACGGAGGACATGCTCTGGCAGGTGGACCAGGCGTGGGAGGAGGCGCCCGGCGTCATCGAGCGCATCAACGTCCTCATCACCCGACGGGTGCCGGCCTTCCACGATGCCATGGACGCCGAGGGCGTCCGGCCAGATCCGGGTGAGGCGTTGGAGGTGCCGCGACGGGGAGGCTGAGTTCGAAGGCCCAGGCTCCTGGCAGGGAGGCCGAGAACGCCGAGGGCCGTCCCGGGGCCGACGCCTACGCCCACCGGCTCAGGGGAACCAGAACGCCGGTCCCACGAGAAAGCCCGTGCACGATTCCGGCGCGGGAGACGCCACCGGCCTGCGCTCGGAGGTCCGACCGTCCCAGATGGTGACGTCCATCCACCAGCCGCACACCGCCTCGTGGCTGAACTCGAGGCGGTAGGTGCCGCTCCATAGGAGCTGGCGCTCCTCCAGAAGGGTGGTGTCGGAAGATGCGTAGAAGCGCAAGAAGATCTCGGGAACCTCCTCTGCTGGAGGCGGGGAGCCGATGTCGATCGTTCCCGAGACCGTCACCACCGGTCCGGTGGCCTGCTCCAGCCGCTCCACGGCCGAAGGGCTCTCACCGCATGCGGCCGTCACGCAACCTGCGGCGCACCCCAGCGCGAGAACGGTGCGGAGGCGACGCCCCCGGCCGACGGAACTCCTACGTGCCTCGACCTCCATGGGTGCAACGTAGGCGCCATGCACCCTCGGCGCACGGAGGGCTCGACGCCGGCGGCCCGCGGACTACGAGGACGGCGCGCCTTCTCCCACCATCGTGCTCCTCGCCGACGTCTGGTCTAGTGGCGCGGAATCCGGCCGGCGCTCTCGGCGAGCCACTCCCGGAAGGTCATGCGCTCCGGGTTGAGGGACCGAGCGAACTCCACGTTCCGATTGGCCAGGAACGCGTCGTTGAAGTCGTGCTTGACCTGGAACATGTTGCCCAGGTCGTCGGCACCGGGGAAGTCGAAGGACCGGTACATGTCGAAGGGGACCGGGAAATGGTTCACGGTCTCTCCCATGGCATCGGACAGCGCAGCCGCCATCTCGGCCCCGGTGAGGAACTCCCCGGCAATGCCGACCGTCTTGCCGATGAACTCGTCGCCGGCCTTGAAGATGCCGTAGGCACACTTGCCGATGTCCTCCACAGCGATGCCCGGCAGCTTCTTGTCTCCCATGGGCATGGGGAAGACGAGGGTGCCGTCCTCGCCGCGTTGGGGCTCTGCGCCGAAGGCGATGAGGTTGTCCCAGTAGTACGATGTGAGGAGGAACGTCGTGGGAACGCCGGCCTCCCGGAACAAATCGTCGGACTCTCCCTTGGCATCGAAGTGGGGCACCGAGTAGCGCTCCATGAGGGTCGGCATGCGGTCGTCCTCGATGGGCACCCACTCCCGGGTGTCCTCCAGCGTGGACCAGATGACGTGGGCCAGCCCCGCCGCCTTGGCGGCCTGGGCAAGGTTCCGGGCCTGCTCCTTCTCCTTCTCCGGCGAGAAGTGCTCCCAGTAGCTGGTCACGCAGTAGGCCCCGTGACACCCCTGGAAGGCGGCGGTGAGGCTGGCCACGTCGTCCAGATCCGCCTCCACCACCTCGGCACCCATCTCGATGAGCTCGCGAGCCCGGTCCGACTCGGCGTTGCGGGTGAGGCCGCGGGCCACGAACCCGCCGTCTTCGTCGGCGAGGATGGCACGGACCAGCCCTCCACCCTGGGCTCCGGTCGCTCCTACCACCGCAATCGTCTTGCTCGTCATCGTGGGCCTCCCTCGGCTCTCGGTCTCGTTGATGCTCACCGCTCCGGTGTCGGCCAGGAACACCCGTCGTCCCGGGCGGTTCCGAAGGGAGGTTTGAGCGCCGGCACGTCCCATGGGTATCTTGGACGGGGCCCGTCCGCCCGGGCCCACCGGTGAGCCGCGCACCTTCGGGAGATCGCAATCGATGTCATCACGCCGAACCGTAGGCCGTAGCGTCCGCGCGGCGATGGCGCTGGTACTCGCCTTCGTGGCCGTGTCGGCGCCCGCAGAGGCCCAGGTCGGATCCATCGCGGGAACCGTCACCCTCGAGCCCCCACCCCCTCCGCGTAGAACTGCGAACCGTTACCCGGGGGGTGCGCCCCGCGCCGAGACCGGCCAGCACGTCCCGGCCGTTGTCTACGTCGTCGGAGCCACGGGCCGGTCAGCCGCGGCGGCATCGAGCCTGGAGATGGTGCAGCAGGACACGGCCTTCGCGCCCGCGGCCATCTTCGTCCCCCTCGGGGGCTCGGTGGACTTTCCCAACGCCGATCCGTTCTTCCACAACGTCTTTTCCTACTCGAGCAGCCGACGCTTCGATCTGGGTCGGTATCCCCAGGGCCAAGCCAAGTCCGTGACGTTCGAGGAACCCGGCGTGGTGAGTGTCTTCTGCGAAGTACACGAGAAGATGCGCGGCGTGATCGTCGTGACGGAGAACCCCCATAATGCCGTGGTGGCGGAAGACGGCTCGTTCCGCATCGAGGGCGTGCCCGCCGGCGAGCACGAGATCGTGTTCTGGAGCGCCGACCACGATCCCGTCCAACAGACCGTCGTCGTGACGGCCGCACAGACGAGCCAGGTGGACGTCGAGCTGAACCGGTGAGTCGAATGGGGCTGTCGTGGATCCAGAAGAGCTTCGGGGCGAAGCTCCTCGCAGCCCTGGTCGGAACCGTCGGCCTCCTTCTCGCCATCACCCTGGTGGCTGTCCGGGCCCAGACGAATCGACAGATCCGGCTGGTGGAGGACCGGACCGTGGCCAGCGCCAACGAGCTGTTCCGGGAGCTGGAAGACCTCCAGCGACTCCAGGCCGACCAGTTCACCGCGCCCTTCCGGGAGAGTCGTCGGACGGTGGCCATTCTCCAGGAGGCCATCCGCTCGGGAGACGTGGAATACCTCACCGGCGAGGCCTCGTACCAGTTCGAGCTCCTCGGGCTCGCCGACTTCGAAGGGGCCCTGGTGGTCCTCACCGACGACGCTGGACAGCCCATCATCTCCATGATTGGTGGGCAGCCGCTGGAGGGAGACCCGGCAGAGGTGGCCTTCCTCGCCGAGACCCTGCTCCGCGACGAAGACGGAGCCATGGTCATGAGCGAGTACCGCCTGGTGGACGGCCGCCTCTACAACCTCCGGGCCCACTTCATCGAGTTCGCCGGACGCCCGGTGGGCACCGTGACCTTCGGACTCCCCGTGGACTCCGAGGAGATCGACCGCATCGCCCGCATCGGAGGCTTCGAGGCGTGTCTCGCCGTGGAGGACGTGTGCGTGGCCCGCAGTACAGGCGTGGGCGCCGACATGGAATCGGCCATGATCGCCAACCTGGGGCGCACGGGCGCACTCCGGACCGACCTCGAGGGCTCGGGATGGTCCATCCAGCACGTATCGCTGGTCCCGGACGAGCCGGAGCAGGGCTTCCGCATCGTCGCCGTGCCGCTGGACGCCGTCCGGGCGCCCTTCGAGAACATCCAGGCGACGCTGCTCCTCGCCGGCTTCGGCGCCCTCCTGCTGTGTGGCCTCGTCGGTGTGGGCCTCAGCCGGTCCCTCACCCGCCCCGTTCGCGACCTCGTGGCCGCCACGGGGAGGGTGGCAAAGGGCGACTACGAGGCCGAGGTGGACGTCGAGTCCGAGGACGAGATGGGCACGCTGGCCAACGCCTTCAACGACATGACCCGCGGGCTCCTCATGCGGGAGCAGTACCGCTCGGTGCTGAACAAGGTCGTCTCCACCGACGTGGCCGAAGAGCTCCTGAAGGGAGACGTCGAAATCGGCGGGGAGAAACGAGCACTAAGCGTGCTAATCGCCGAAATCCCAGGCATCAG
>CALJKZ010000134.1 GCA_937983085.1 uncultured Gemmatimonadales bacterium | reverse complement strand
CCCGTCGACCCGTCGCTGCCCTTCACGACGGGGACGGCCAACAGGGGCGTCTCGTAGGTGGCGGCATCCGTGTCGACGAAGCGAAGCTGCATGAGGTCGTGTCCTTGCTGGAATTCGGGGCGCTAGATGATCGCGCGAACGACCGTCCAGGTCCATTGCTGCTTGGGCCGCCCCGATGGGGCAGCAGAGCCGACGGCGGTGGCGCTCAGTCGTCCTGCGGAAGCCCTTCGGCGGTCTCGGCCACGAGCCGATCCACCACGGCCTTCAGCTCGCCGGTTTCCTCGAAGGTCGCCAACTGACGGTCGGCACTGGTGCCCTCCGCGAGGATGGTCTGGGCGTACTCCACTTCCTTCCGGCTTCCGAGGTCGTCGAGGACGTCGTCGAGGAACCACCCGATGAGCTCTTCGATGAGTTCCTTGGCCGGGCGCGGCTTCTCCCGACCCAGGTCCAGAAGGTCTCCGGAAACCCCGTACCGAACCGCCCTCCACTTGTTCTCTTCGATGAGCGACAGCGGGTAGACGCGAAACGTCATGTTGTCCCGCCTCAGCCTCCAGAGTTTGGCGACGATGGCCTGGATGAGAGCGGCAATGCAGACCGCTTCCTCCACGCGCGTGCAGATGTCGCACAGCCGAAATTCGAGGGTCGGGTACAGGTGATGGGGACGGAGGTCCCACCAGATTTTCGACGGATCCTCGATGGCGTGGGCGTTCACCAGCGAACGTACGATGTGCTCGTACTCCGAGTACGTGTTGAACGTCGGCGGAATGCCCGTACGTGGAAAATTCCTCCACTGCACGCTGCGGTACGACTTGAGCCCGGTCTTTCGCCCCATCCAGAACGGAGAGCTGGTGGAGAGGGCCAGGAGATGGGGGATGAAGTACCGCGCCACCTTCATGGCATCGATGAGGAACTCCTTGTCCTCCACCCCCACGTGGACGTGCATACCGAAGATGAGGTTCTTCCGGGCCAGATCCTGAAGGTCCTGCTCGACGCCCAGGTATCGCTCCAGAGGCGTGATCTGCTGGTCCATCCACGACGAGAAGGGATGCGTGCCCGCCGCCAGGATCCTCAGTCCGTCGGAGGCCGCCAGGTCCGAAACGGCCTTCCGAAGGCGTACGACCTCTTCGCGGATCTCCGCCGGGGACTCGCAGACGCCACTGCCCACCTCGATGACGGACTGGTGGAGTTCGGGCTTCACCCCCTCCACCGTGATCTGGCCGTCGGCGTCGAGAATCTGCGTGATGTAGGAACTCAACTGGCCGGTTTCGGGGTCGACGACCTGGTATTCCTCCTCGATGCCGAGGGTCAGCGACGGCTCCTTCATGGCTACTCCTGGAGGTGGGCGAGGATCTCGTTGAGGGTCCCGCTCGGGCACATGGCGTCGCGGGTCTTGGCCCGGTCGAAGTGGTAGTAGCCCCCCAGATCCTCCGGCTGCCCCTGGGCGTCGGCTAGCTCCGCCACGATGCGCTCCTCGTTCTTCGTGAAGGCCTGGGCCACGTCCTCGAACCGGCGGGCGATCTCCAGATCGCGATGCTGCTCGGCCAGAGCCCTCGCCCAGTAGAGAGCGAGGTAGAAGGTGCTTCCCCGGTTGTCGAGCTCTCCGACCTCCCGGGAGGGGGACCGGGCCTGCTCGAGGTACCGAGACGTGGCCGAGTCCAGCGCATCACCCAGGACGATGGCTCCCGGATTGTCGAACTGCTCCCCGAGATGCTGCAGGGAGGCGGCGAGGGCCATGTACTCTCCGAGCGAGTCCCAGCGAAGATGACCCTCTTTCTGGAACTGCTGCACGTGCTTCGGGGCCGTGCCCCCGGCCCCGGTCTCGAAGAGGCCGCCTCCCTGGAGGAGGGGCACGATGGACAGCATCCGAGCGCTGGTACCGATCTCCAGGATGGGGAAGAGATCCGTGAGGTAGTCGCGCAGGACGTTGCCGGTGACGGAGACCGTGTCTTCACCGCGACGAATCCGCTCCAGGCTGAAGCGCATGGCCTCCGTGGGCGCCAGGATCTCGATCTGGACGCCGTCGGTGTCCAACGTGGCGAGATGGTCCTTCACCGTGCGGATGAGCTCGGCGTCGTGGGCACGATCGGCGTCGAGCCAGAACACGGCGGGGGCCCCGGTGGCGCGTCCCCTCCGCACGGCGAGCTCGACCCAGTCTCGGACCGCGATCTCCTTCGTCTGACACCCGCGCCACACATCCCCCACCTCGACGGCGTGCTCCACGAGCACCGCTCCGTTCCCGTCCACGATGCGGATCGTGCCCGGCGCATCGACCTCGTACGTCTTGTCGTGGGAGCCGTACTCCTCGGCCTTCATGGCCATGAGTCCCACGTTCGACACGCTCCCCATGGTCGCCGGATCGAACTGCCCGTTTGCCTTGCAGTCGTCCACCACCACCGCGTAGATGCCGGCGTAGCTCGAGTCGGGGATGACGGCCTTGGCGTCCTGGAGCTCCCCGGCGGCATTCCACAGGCGTCCCGAGTCCCGGATCATGGGCGGCATGGAGGCGTCGATGATGACGTCGCTGGGCACGTGGAGGTTCGTGATGCCACGGTCCGAGTCCACCATGGCCACCGCCGGCCCCTCGGCGAGGGCGTCGTCGATGGCGGCGCGGATGGCCGTCGCCTCGTCGGCCGGAAGCTCGGCGAGCTTGGCCAGGACGTCGCCCAAACCGTTGTTGGGGTCCGCTCCCACACGGGCCAAGGCCTCACCGTGGGCATCGAACACGTCGCGGAAGTAGGCGCGCACCGCGTGACCGAAGATGATGGGGTCCTGGACCTTCATCATGGTCGCCTTGAGGTGCACCGAGAACAGCACGCCCTGCTCCTTGGCCTCGCGTACCTGTTCCTCGAGGAACGTCACGAGGGCCGCCTTGCGCATGACGGCGCCGTCGACCACCTCGCCGGCTTCCAGCGGAAGAGCTTCCTTCAGCACCCTCACCGTGCCGTCGGGCCCGACGTGCTCGATGCGGGCGGTCGTGGCCTCGGGCACGGTCGTCGAGGTCTCGGTGTGGCGGAAATCGCCGGCGCTCATGGTGGAGACGTGGCTCGCCGAATTCTCCGGCCAGGGCCGCATGCGGGGCGGATGGTTCCGGGCGAACTCCTTGACCGCCCGTGGAGCCCGCCGATCCGAGTTGCCCTGCCGCAGGACCGGATTCACGGCACTCCCCTTCACCGAGTCGTACCGCTTCTTCACCGCGCGCTCGTCGTCGTCGGCCGGTTCCTCGGGGTAGTCGGGAATGTCGAAGCCGGCCCTCTGCAGCTCGGCGATGCACGCCTTCAGCTGCGGGACGGATGCGCTGATGTTGGGAAGCTTGATGACGTTCGCCTCGGGCGTCTTCACCAATCGACCGAGCTCGGCGAGGGCGTCGGGCGCGGCCTGTGCCCCGCGCGGGTCAGGGAAGACGGCCAGCACGCGGCCGGCCAGGGAGATGTCCCGTATCTCCACCGGCACACCCGCGACACCGGCGAAGGCACGGATCACCGGCAGGAAGGCCTCGGTGGCCAGGGCGGGCGCTTCGTCGGTCCATGTGTAGATGATGGGGGGGGAGTGCGTCATATCGCGAAGTGAAGGGGTGGGAGCGGGCATCCGTCGATGGGCGAGGCAGTATAGAGTGGACAGGCGTCTTCTGCGAAGGGGCGAAAGCCGGCTCCCGCGCCGGAAACGTGAACCTGTTGCCGCGCCCCGACCTTCCTATCTTGGTGCTCATCCCGTCGACCTTACCCCGGGGGGCGCGCGTTGAACGAGACTGAAGAGGCTCGACCCGACCCGACGACCCTGCCGTGGTGGGGGAGCATTCGTGCCAAGATCCTGTTCCTGGCATTGGCCGCGACGCTCGTTCCGGCCGTCAGCACCGCCGTGCTCTCCTACGTCCGTGCCCGTGCCGCGCTCACTGAGACGCTGGAGGGAGAACTCCAGGGCATCGGCGCGCAGGCCGCCCGGGAACTCGACCTTTGGCTCAAAGAACGCCAGTACGACCTGCGCGTTTTCGTCGGCTCGTTCGAGGTCATCGAGAACCTGGAGGGCGCGTCCCGCGAGCCGGACGGGCAGGCTGCTACCCGCGTCTCGGACTATCTCTCGGTACTCCAGCAGCGATTCCCCGAGTACGCGGGGCTCCTCGTGTACGACGCGCGAGGGACGCTGGTGGCCGAAGGAGCCGGTGCCGTACACCCGTCGGAGGTGGACGAGGCCCTGCTCGCGGCGCTCCAGGGTGGCGAATCACCCATGAGTGAGCCGTACCGCCACGACGAGCTGGGAGCCGTGACCGCCACGCTGGCCGTGCCCATCCGGAGTCCTCAAGCCGAGTACCTCGGCGGGCTGGTGGCGACCCTCACCTTCGACGGCCTCGGCGAACTCCTCGACGACCTGGCGCCCCCCGACGGCGGATCCATCGAGGTCCTCGGTCCCGAAGGCCGCGTCGTCGTCTCCTCCGAACCAGGCGCCGAATTCGAGACTGTTCTCGGAACCGATGCCCGACGCCGGCTCGTCGACGCCGCAGGAGCCACCGTGGAGTACCCCGACGGAGGGGGTGACACGATGGTCGGAACGTTGACCCCTCTCCCGGGGCTGGACTGGCATGTCCTCTCTCATCTCCCGGCGCGGCAAGCGTACCAAAGGGTGTCGGACCTGACGCGGTCCACCGTCCTCCTCGTGTCTGTGCTCCTCCTCTTCGTCGGGAGCGCCGCGTGGGGCATCGGACTGCTCATCACCCGTCCCCTGGCGCGCCTCACAGAAGCGGCGGGGGCGGTGGCCCAGGGTGACCTGTCCAAGCGGGTGGCCGTCTCCGGTCGGGATGAGGTGAGCTACCTGGGCGAGGTGTTCAACGGCATGGTGGCACGCCTCCAGGACAACGCTCGGGAGCTGGAAGAGGCGGCGTCGGCGTTGCGGCTCCAGAACGTCGAGCTCGACGAGCTAGCCCGTACCGACGCCCTCACCACGCTCCACAACCGTCGTCACGTGCTGGAGGTGCTTCGCCTGGAGGTGTCCCGAGCCGCCCGGTACGAACGTCACGTGGGCGTCCTGATGCTCGACGTGGACAAGTTCAAGCACTACTCCGACACGTACGGTCGCCAGGCCGGCGCCGACGTGCTCCGTGGGATGGGCGAGGTGCTGCGCGACGCTACGCGTGACACGGATGTCCCCGCGCGCTACGGCGGGGAGGAGTTCATCGTGGTGCTTCCGGATACGGACCTCGCTGGAGCGGTGAACGCAGGCGAGCGCATCCGCGCGCGGCTCGCCGATGAGGTCTTCGACGGCGGCAAGGTCACCGTGAGCATCGGTGCAGCCGAATTCCCCGGCCAAGGCCCGGATCCCAACGACGTCATCGCCGCCGCGGACCTTGCTCTGTACGCCGCCAAGGAAGGTGGACGCGACCGGGTGGTGGCGTCGAAAGAGACCGCCAAGGACGCCGGCTAGGGGCCGTCAGCGACTCCGGGCGACGACGAGGGTGTGGAAGATCCACCCCTCACGCTGCTGGTCGTCCTCGATACGCACCCATTCGTCGGTGTACGACTGGCCCACCAGGGGAGTGCCCGCCTCCAGCGTGGCGACGATGGCGTGATCCAGCCCCGGACCCCGGCGAACGTTCACCCGCTGATTCGTGGTCTCCAGGGGTACCGGCGTGGCGAAGACCGTCTCGCCCGGTCGCAACTCGTCGCCACTGCCTGCGGCCAACCGCCCGCGCGCGGCTGCGGCCATGGATCGGGCCTGCGTGGCGAGGTAGAGCGCACCGCCGAAGTTCTCTGCGGCAAACGCCTGTGACCCCTGCTCCAGGGCAGCAGCGGCCTCGATGAAGGACGAAAGGCTCTCGGCTCCGGACGTCCGACCCAGGGTCTGGAGGGCGATCTCTGCCTCCGCCAATCCCGACGCCGCCTCCGCCCGACTCGCCTGGCTCTGGAGCTTGGCAAGATTCCGGACGACCTCCTGCCGGGTCTCGGTGAGGGCAGCGGACAGGTCGGCGATCCGGGCATCGCGCTCGAGAAGCATGATCTCGAGGCGAGCCATCCGGGCCTCCAGCGCGGCACTCCGGCCCTCCATGACAACGGTGTCCGTCACGAAGACGGTGTCGAGGGCGGCTACGGTGGGACCCGTCGCGGGTGAGGCACCCGACGATGCACACGCCCCTGCGGTCAACAGCAGCCCGATACCCAGCGTTCGTACGACGTACATAGCGGTCCCCCCCGGAACTCCACGGTGTCCCTACGAATCTAGCAACGCCGCAGCGAGGGACCCACGGAAGAAAGAACCGCGCGTAGAGGAGCCCGGGAGGGCCGGAACGTCGGGAGGGCCACGCGAGCGCGGGGCCCTCCCTCGGGGTCCTACATCGGTTCGACCAGGGCGACCAATCGTCGTCCCTGGATGGTGTTCGAGCGCTGCTCCACGCGTCCGATGTCGGACAGCTCATCGAGCATGCGGTCGAGGGTCTTCACGCCCACTTCGGCCTGTCGGAGTTCGCGGCCCCGGAAACGGAGAACGACGCGAACCACGTTGCCATCTTCGAGGAACCTGCGGGCCCGCTTGAGCTTCACGTCGAAGTCGTGATCGTCGGTGCGGGGCCGGAGCTGAACCTCTTTGAGCTCCACTGTGTGCTGGTTCTTCTTCGCTTCCCGTTTGGCCTTCTGGCGCTCGTAGCGCTCCTTGCCCCAGTCCATCATGCGAACGACCGGGGGTCGGGCCTGAGCCGCCACCTCGACGAGGTCGAGTTCTGCCTCGGCGGCCTTTTCCTTCGCCGTCTGCAGTGAAACGACGCCGATCTGCTCTCCGTCTTCGCCTACCAGGCGAACGGGGCTGATGCGGATGTCTTCGTTGACCCTTGGATTGTCGATGGGTTCTTCTCCTCGTGGGATTGATGGGACCTGCGATCCTCTCAAGATACACGAAAAGGAGGCCGCTCGTTGCAGCGGGGCCCTTCCCGCCCGGCCTCCGCTTGCCCCGCGGTGTCAGCCCCGTCGCCCGGACTCGTCTCGCAGAATGGCGGCGAGGCCTTCCCGGTACGTGGGATACCGGAGTGTGTACCCAAGATCGGCGACCAGCCGCTGGTTCGAGACGCGTTTGTTCTCCTCGTAGAAGCTCCGACCCGTGGACGACAGGTCCGCCTCCTCGAGGGGGACGGCGGGCGGCGGTTCCACGGCCAGGAGGCCGGCGGCATGCTCCACCACGTCGGCAGGAGGAGCCGGCTCGTCGTCGGACACGTTGAGCGCGCCCGTCACCGAAGGGCGCTCCATGCCGGCCATCACGGCGCCGACGATGTCATCGACGTGGATGCGGTTGAAGACCACGTCGGGTCCGACGATCCGACGGGCCGATCCGTCCCGGAGGCGATCCAGCGCGCTGCGCTGCGGACCGTAGATCCCCGACAGCCGGAAGAGTTGCAGCGGTACGCCTCGTGCTTCGGCCACCGATCGCCATGCGTCCTCCGCCGCGATCCGTTGCCTGCTCCGCTCGGTACCCGCCTCGAGTTCGGCCGACTCGTCGACCCAGGCACCGTCCCAATCCCCGTACACGCCGGTGGTGGACAGATACCCCATCCAGCGTAGGCACGCCGCCTCCTCTAGGTCGCGGCGATGGTGCCGCAGGACGGGGTCGTCGTCGTCGGGGCCGATGGTCGAGAGGACGTGCGTGGCCCCGCGAAGGGCCCTGGTCACCCCGCTGGACGGTTTCCGACCATCGAACACGGCGACGCTCACCCCATCGTCCACGATCTCCGACGCCTTCGCCGACGTGGTGCGGGTGCCCGTCACCTGCCACCCGCGCGACGCCATCAGCGAGCCGATGCGCGAACCGGTGTAGCCGTACCCGAAGACAAGGAGGTGGGACATGGGGTGAAGGACCCGCATCAGGGTCGACCGTTCCTCACTAGGGCGACGGGCGTGGGCCGGACCCGACTTCCGCCCGTCCTTGAGGTTGGACCACCGGCCTTCATACCTTTCGGATGCCCGATCCCGGACGCCCCCCCACGGCATTGATCGGGCCATCGCGAGGGCATTCTGAGCAGTGATTCTTTCGGGGGAGTCGGATCGGCATCGAGGCGCACGCTCGAGCCCGGCTTCACCTTCCACATACCCGAGGTCCACGAGGTCGAGGTTTTCGTCGTAGACGACGAAGGCGTCTCCCTCACCGTCATGCAGGCCGCTCTGGAACGAGAGGGACACCCGGTCCGCACCTTCGAGGACCCCGCCAAGGCCCTCGACGCCATGCGTACGCGGCCGCCTGAGGTGCTCGTGACCGATCTCGTCATGCCGGGCCTCAGTGGCGTCGACCTGGCACGCGAAGCGCGGAACCTCGACCCGGACATCGGCGTGGTCCTGGTGACCGGAGCCGGCGAAGAGGAGGGAGTCACGGCCACCCAGCGGCTGGACATCTCGTCGTATCTGTCCAAGCCCGTCGAGCCGCCCGAGCTCGCCCGATCCGTGCGGCAGGCCTACCTGACGCGCGCCGCCGCACAGCACCACCAGGCCATGACGAACTGGATGCACGACGCCATGGATCGCAACGCCAACGCGATCCGTGAGGTCACGCTGGGCACCCTCAGCTCTCTCATGAACGCCCTCGATGCCCGGAGCCCCTACTTCCAGGGTCACAGCCGTGCCGTCGCCATGCAGGCCGCTGCCGTGGCTCAAACGCTGGGGCTGGACGAGAACGAGGTCGAGGAGATCCGCATCGCCGCCCTTCTCCACGATGTGGGCATGATCGGCATCCCCGACTCCATCGTCGACAAGCCCGCGACCCTTACCGAGGAAGAAGCCGCCCGCATTCGCTCCCACTGCTCTGCGGGAGCCGCCATCATCGAGCCCATGAAGCACCTCGGCTCGGCTTCGAGGTTCATCCTCGAGCACCATGAACGACTCGACGGCTCGGGATATCCGGCGGGCAAGAAGGAGGACGAGATCTCGCGCGGCGGTCAGATCGTCGGGATCGCGGAGGCGTGGACGGGCATCCTCGAGGGACGGGCCTATCGCGAGGGCCGACAGCGCGAGGAGGGGATGGAAATCCTGCTCCTGCATCAGGGCCGTTGGTTCTCCCCCGAAATCACCGAAGCGCTCATCGAATCGGATGTGGGGGTCATCGGCTAGATGGCCAGGATCCTGGTGGTCGACGAGGACGGCACCACCCGGCGAGTGATCCGGGCGCTTGTCGAGGACGCGGGACACGACGTCGTCGAAGCGAACAACGGAAAAGAAGGTCTGCGGGCCATGGGCGTGGATGTCCCGGCCCTCGTCATCACCGAGCTGTACATGGACGACATGGACGGCATCGAGTTCCTCCGGACCATCCGTGACCGTTGGCCCGACGAGCCGGTCCTGGTCATGTCGTCCCGGCGCGGCCCCACCGTGGATCGCATCGTGAAGATCGCCGGGCTTCTGGGGGCCAGCGGGCTGCTGAGCAAGCCCATCGCCGAGGAGTCCCTCCTGGAGCAGGTGGGCGCGATCCTGACCGCCTGACGGGCCTCTCTCCCCCTCTTCATTCCCCCGTTCCGGTCTACTTGCACGCCCTCGATCTTCGGTCTATCTTCGGTTTATTCGGTATTTGTTCGGGTCGATCCCCGGTTCCGGTTCGCGACGTGTGGTGGTGTCGAGGTGATTTCGGGAGCCGGGGATCGTCGTCCCTGGAATCTTCGAGAACTTCGTCCCACTCCGTCATGGCCAAGCCCGTTTCCAGCGCGCAGGGTGTTCCCACCCACCAGGGACGTGGGTGGGCCCAGAACAGAACCTCCGCCGACTGGCTCGCTTCCACCTCGAACGACATCGAGTGGGCCACGCGCCAGGAAGCCCGGGCGTCGACGTCGTCGTCCTCTCGCCGTTCCACGGGAAGCTCCAGGCAGAGTCGCCAGGCACTCTGCCTCTGGCTCCCCACCTTCGAGCTCCGCCTCGAACTCGTCCGCTCACCCGAACTCGACAGCACGTCCGTCGCCCTCCTCTCTCCGGGGGAAAGCACACGACGTACCGTCTGGCAGGTCTCCGAGCGGGCCCACGCCTCGGGCGTGCGCCCGGGGCAACTGGTCTCCCAGGCCGTGTCCCTCTGCACGTCCCTGACCCTCCTGGAGCCCGATCCGGCCCACTACGACGCCGCCGTCGACACCATGCTGGAGGTCCTCACCGAGATCACACCGGTGGTCGAGCCAGCCGGCCGTGGCCGGGTCTTTCTGGGTATGGACGGCCTGGAGCGCCTCTTCGGCTCCCCCCATCGGCAGATCCGGCGGGCTCTCCGGTCCCTCTTCCGGGTCTTCCCCTCCCCTCTCGTCGCCGCCACCCGAGCGGGTATGGCGCCGGGCAAGTTCGGAGCCTGGGTCGCCGCCGCCTCTGCCCGCTCCGGGTCTCCCGTCGTCGTTCCCCCCGAGCGCCTCCGGGATTTCTTCGCCCGCTGCCCTGTCGGTGCCCTGCCCGTCGATCCTCTGGTCATCAGCCGTCTCGAGCGCCTGGGCATCCAGACCCTCGGTGAACTCCGACGCTTTCCCGAGCCTTCCCTGGTCGCCCAGTTCGGAGAGGACGGCAAGAACGCTCTCGCCTGGGCCACGGCACGGCGCATCGACCCGGTACGTCCGCAGTATCGTCCCCGCCCCATTCGTGTCTCCCTGGAGTTTCCCACCCCCGTGGGCATGGTGGGCACGCTCCACGGCGCCCTCGACCGACTCGTCGAGCGCGCCCTCGCCCGGCCTGCGAGAAGAGGACGCAGCGTGACAGGGGTGCGCATGGGAGCCCACCTGGAGGGCGGAGGCTCGTGGTTCGTGGAAACGGTGTTACGCGAACCCACGTCCGACCGTGAGCGCATCGCCTCTCCTCTTCGGTCGAAGATGGAGATTTCGCCCCCGCCCAAAGCCGTGGAAACCCTCATCGTCGAGCTCACCGACTTCGGAGCGGCCAGCACCCAGACCGGCTTGTTCGACCGCACCATCGAGTCGGGAAGAGCGACATCCAGCCTGGATTTCGATCAAGGTGAAGTCCCTGTCACATTGAGAGATGCGGTCAAGGAGCTCAAGCTGCGTCTAGGACATTCTCCCCTGTACCGTGTCGTCGAGGTCGACCCTTGGTCGAGGATCCCCGAACGACGACACGCCCTCCTCAGCTTCGACCCCTGACCCTCCTGTGAGCCATCGCCCCCGCCTCAAGCCCCTGGCTCGCCCCAAGGTCGTGACCGTGCGCACCGACGACCATGGAGAACCCCTCTTCGTGCGTCTTCCGGGCAAGACGGCTCGACGCGTCGCCGTGGTTCGGGAGCGTTGGCGCATCGACGACGAATGGTGGCGCCAAACCATCTCCCGGGAGTACAGGACCGTCGTCCTCGACGACGGGGCGGTTCTGACGCTGTACCACGACCTCCTCGACGATTCGTGGCACGTCCAGCGCGGCTGACCCGCACCTAGTCCCCACCTGACATTCCGGCGCCCTACCCCCCTCGGTAGGTTGGTGCACGGATTCACCACACCGCTCCGGCCGTCACGACCGACCACCACACCACATCCGTGTCGCCACCGCCCGTCATCCAGCGCATCGAGCCTCTCCGCCCTCGTGGCCTGAAGGTCCGTGTCCACCTGGATCGCGGAGAACCCTTCGAGGTCATGCTGGAGGCCTTGGAACTGCACCGCCTGGGCGTCGGTGATCCCCTGCCCTCCGATCGTCATCACCATCTCGTCAACGACGACGCCGACATCCGGGTCCGTCATGCCGCGCTGAACCTCCTCTCCTACAGTGCCCGGACGCGTAGGGAGCTCGAGCGTCGGCTTCGGCAGAAGGGTTTTCGCCCCGCCCGCATCCGACCCTGTCTGGATCGGCTCGAGGAGCGAGGGTTCATCGACGACGAGGCCGTGGCGGCGTCCTTCGTGCGCGATCGCCTCCGCCACCGACCCCGGGGCAAGGTCGCCCTCACCTCGGAGCTTCGAGCCAAGGGTGTCGCCGCCAAGGTCATCCACCAGACCATCGACGACGTCTTCGAGGCGGAGGAGACCGATGACGTCCGCATCGCTCGCTCCGTCGCCGAGAAGTGGGTCCACCGCCAGTCGGCGGACGTCCTCGACGCCCTGGTGTCCGACCATCGCCACGAGGCCCGGACAAAGGCCCGGCGACGCCTCATGGGCTACCTGGGTCGGCGGGGATTTCGGGGAGAGGCGCTCGGGGCGGGCGTGGACCGTGCCGTGGAGTTGGCTCGACCGTAGGCCCGCCCGCGTTCAGCCCGCAGCGGCCCGGGCCGCCCGGCGCCGCCGTTCCCAGACCACGGCGAGGACGATGATCCCCACCACGAAGCCCGCGGCGACGGGGGGGGAACGGCGCCAGATGGCGCTCAATCCCACCCCGGACGTCGTGAAGAGGACGACGCCGGGAATGATCCCCACTCCGGTGGTCCACAGGAAGCGCCACCGGGGGACGTTGCACAGCCCCGCACCCCAATTGAGGGCTGTGAACGCGACCACAGGCACGAAGCGGAGCGCCAGGAGGCCCCACCAGCCCGCCTGCTGGGCGACGCCGTCGAGGCGCTCCATGGCTTCCTGCCGCACCATGCGGAGGGCCAGCGTTCGACCCCAGCTTCGCGCGATCTCGTAGCTGAGCCAGGCACCCACGAAAGCACCGACCCAGGTGATGAGCGAGCCGACCACGGGGCCGAACAGCATCCCGTTGGCCATGGCCGGAGCCTCGGCCGGGACGGGCAGGACCGACACGGCGGCCATGACGAGGGGAGCCACCACGTAGGCCCACAACCCCATGGCGGCAAGCCACGCTTCGACGTTTGCGAAGATCTCGGTCACGGCACTCCCCAGGATGTCCGTCCGCCCGAATCTTCCTACGCAGCGCAGGGGGCGAAAGGGTTCACCCACTGAACCCTGAAGAGGCTATCGTGCGTAGATTCTTCCTAGGAGGAACCACATGGGAAAGAAATCGTCGCCGAAGTTCGAGGTGCCCAAGGGTCCGTGCGAGCCGAAGCCGCCCACACAGCCCCCGGCGCCCTCGCCATCCAAGCCCTTCGATCGACTGGGGCCCGACCCGCTCAAGTGGCTCAAGCTCGGGAAGAAGAAGGACACCTAGGTCCGAACGGCGACCTCAGTCGTCTTGATCCAGCCCGTTCTCCACGACGAAGCGGGTCAACCCGGCCACCGTGCGTATGCGGAGCTTGTCCATGACGCGCTCACGATGGGTCTCCACGGTGCGCGGTGAGATGTCCAGCTGCTCGCCGATCTCCCGATTCGTCAGCCCCTGAGCGACGTGCAACAGCACCTCCGTCTCACGCGGCGTGAGGGAGTCCAGTCGGGCACGTAGCTGTTCCTCCTCGATCTCCTGCCTCAGGCCCACGCTCAACTGCTGGGTCACGCGGGCCGTGAAGTATTCTCTCCCCTCGTGGACGGCCACGACCGCCTCCCGAAGCTCGGCCGGCGGAGCGTCTTTGAGGACGTAGCCGTCGGCTCCCGAGCGAACCGCCTGCAGCACGTACTCCGGATCGTCGTGCATGGAGAGGATGAGCACCCGGACGCCTTGGGCGGCCTCGCGAAGGTGACTCGTCACCTCGAGACCCGTCTTGCCCGGCATGTTCACGTCGAGGATGACGACGTCGGGAGCGAGGTCGGAGACCATGGCCAGCGCCTCGTCTCCGTCGGCGGCCTCGCCCACCACCTCGAGCCCCTCGACATCCTCCAGGACCCCGCGGATCCCCTGGCGCACCACCCCGTGATCGTCCGCGATGACGACCCGCATCGTGGTTCCGCTCATTGCACCACCTCCGCCTTCTCTTCGGTCTTCGACGATTCGGGAAGTGTCACTCGGATCCTGGCGCCGGCCCCTTCTGCGTTGTCCATGGAGAAGTCACCCCCCAGCGAGGTCACCCGTTCCCGGATGCCCGCCAATCCGCCCCGGCTCCTCAATCGTCCGGTGGCGTCTTCGGGAAACCCAGGGCCGTCGTCGGTGACGGTCATGGACACGATCCCCGCGGACACGTCGAGAACGACGGAGATGCGCTCCCTGGCTCCGTGCCGGACCGCATTGGACAGGGCTTCCTGCATGGTCCTGTAGAGGGCGGCTTCCGAGTCGGCGCTGAGACGGGGCGTTGTCGAAGGCGCCTTGAAGTCCACCCGAACACCGTCGGACCCATCGCCGTCCCCGCCGGTGAAGTCTCGAGCCAGAGCCCGCAGCGACGACAAGAGTCCCAGGTCGTCGAGGGCCACGGGGCGAAGGTCCCGGGTGACCCGACGGATGCCCCGAATGCCTTCGCCGAGTAGGGTGCGGGCCCGATCGAGGGCGGGCGTCAGACCCTCGCCGCTCCGTTCGGCGATGACGCCGAGCTGAAGATTCAGCGCCGCCAGCACCTGGGCGGTCTCGTCGTGCAGTTCACGCCACAACCGATTCCGCTCCTCCTCGTGCTGGTGGATCATCCGGGCCTGGAGGCGCTCCAGCTCCTCGGTCCGTGCTTGGAGGTCGCCGTGGAGTTCCTCGGTGGACAGGGCGGCACCGACCTGTTGACCAAAGGCGAGGAGGAAGCGGTTGTCGAGAACGGTGAAGGGGTCCCGTGCCTCTCCCACGATGACGAGAGCGCCGACGACGGCATCGTCGGCAATGACGGGCAACGCCGCCGTGTACGCGTGATCGCCTCCCGACGGCGCGACGAGGGGGACACCTTCGCCCCGGACCCACTCCGCCGCGGCCCGGGCAGATTCGGGTGCCTCTTCGAACGGCCACAGTGCCGCCACGCCGGCCCCCTGCACGAAGTGGCCTCCGGACGACGTGGCGATCCACAGAGCACTGCCCTGGACGCCCCGGAGACCCAGGGCCCGCCGAAGCATGGCTTCCGCCATGGGCTCGTCGCCGGCAAGTCCACCCTGCAATTCGCCCGAGAGCGCGGTGAGCGTGCTGAGCCCTTGATCGAGATCTTCGAGGACGAGGAAGATGATGCCCAGTCCCACGGCCACCTCGAAGACGATGTCGAGATAGTAGCCCCAGGGATTCCACGTCCCCTGGGCTCGGAGGAGCGGGTAGTCCAGGTGGTGGAGCGCCCAGAGGAAGAGAACCACGGCCAGGTACCGGGCCGCCGGCGACCGCACCCGTCGATGGTACTGCAGGAAGGCCCACCCCGCGGACGCCGTCGTGATGCTGAGGAAAGCGATCATGGGCCCGGCAGCCCAGAGGAAGCTGTCCAGGACGTAGATGGCGACGAAGGACCACAGGACGGGGAAGACGAGTAGCGCGCCGTACGGCGTTCTCCACTCCACCCGCCGGACGAACACCAGTGACGCCCACAACAAGGCGACGGCCGTCCACCCGGTGGCCACCTGGTGCCAGAAGAGCCAGACCCGGGCGCCGGACGAGAGGAACGTGATGATGGCGAGCAGTCGCACGGAGTAGACGGCCCACGCCACCGCCCACAATCCGAAGTATCTCCTCCGGTACCGACGCTGGAGGAGGATGCAGAGCAGCATGAGCCCGAGGGTGACCACGAGCTGCAGGTAGGCGGCTGCGAGCTCCGACACCGGCGCGGGAAGAGGGCTGGGCTGCATGGCCCGAAGATCCCGCGCCCGCCGGTGGAGGGCAACGCCCCGCAGCCACCACTCGGCCCGCCGCCGCCCGGCCCACCGACCCTTGCGACGTCCCATCGGGTCGGCGATGCTGCCTCGCCTTCCGGGCCCACCCGGTGCATATGTTGATAGGCACCCCGCTCCCTTCGACCAGGATCACATGACGACAGCCGCTCCCGCCAAACGACTGTTCGCCAATCGTGTCGAACGCATCGGTACCGAGGCGGCCTTCGCCCTCGGTGGACTCATCCGCGAGGTGGAGGCGCGGGGGGAGCGGGTCATCCGCTGCAACCTTGGGCAGCCCGACTTCCCGCTTCCGAAGCACATCGCCGAAGCGGTGAAACGGGCCATCGACGATGGTCTGACGACCTACTGTGATCCGCAGGGGATACCGGAGCTTCGAAGGGCCGTAGCCGATTCTGTATCGAAGAAGCACGGGCTCGACGTCGATCCGGAGCGGGTCGTCGTGTACCCGGGGGGGCGTCCCCCCATCGGGTTCGCCCACATGAGCTACAGCGAAGCCGGCGAAGAGGTGATCTACCCGTCACCGGGCTACCCGCTCTTCGAGTCCTTCATCCCCTACTTCCGCTGCAAGCCGGTCCCCGTGGTGCTGCGAGAGGAGGAGGGCTTCGGCCTCACCCGGACCCAGCTCGAGCCGCTTCTGTCCGACCGGACCGGCCTGATCTTCCTCAACTTCCCGTCCAACCCCACGGGGGGCGTCGCCACCCGTGAGCAACTGCAGGGCCTCGCGGAGCTCATCCTCGAGAAGACCGACCCCAGCGTGCGCGTCTATTCCGACGAGTCGTACGAGGCCATCACCTTCGACGGCGACGAGCACATCAGCATCGCCTCGATGCCGGGCATGGAGGCGCGTACGATCATCGCCTCGGGTGTGTCCAAGACGTACTCGTGGACGGGCGGTCGCGTGGGGTGGGCCGTCTACCCCACCGTTGCGGAGGCCAAGGTCCATCGGAAGCTGGCCATCAACTACGTGGCCTCGATTCCGCCCTACAACCAGTGGGGCGCCATCGAGGCCCTGACGTCCGCGGAGAGCGACGTCGCCATCGGCCGGATGGTCGAGGCGTTCCAGCGCCGGCGCGACGTGGTCGTCGACGCCTTGAACGCCATCGACGGCGTGACGTGTCAGAATCCCAAGGGCGCCTTCTACGCCTTTCCCAACGTCGGGGGCATCCTCGAGCGCATCGGCGCCATCGAGGCGTACCACGCTCTCGACGAAGGGGTGAGAGCCGAGACGAGCCCCTCCACCCTCTTCCAGCTCTTCCTGCTCCATCACTACCGGGTGGCAACCATGGACCGCAGGTCCTTCAGCGTGCTCGGGAGCGAGGGCCAGCACTACCTCCGCCTCTCCACCGCCAACGCCGACGAGGAGCTGGTGGAGGCGGTGAAGAGGATCGGAGACGCATCGACGGACGCCGCGGGCTTCGAGACCTTCCCCCAGTCCGGACTGAGCCTCACCTTGTAGGCTCTGCTCGCCCCCGGACTCCCCACATCAGACCAGGACCACCTTCGGCATGACCCCAGACGTCGCGACCGGCCCCCGCACGGCCACCGTCACCACCGTCGAATCCGAGCGAAGCACTTCCTCCCGCTCCGTGGAGCTGCCCGCGTACGAGCGCGAGTACTTCGACGACGTCGCGTTCATGACGTGTATGGTCCTGGTGCTCATGGGCAACTACCGGGGCTCGGGCCATTTCGGTGGTCCCACGGCCTACACGCCCTACAACGTCGCGCTCCACCTGGGCGGCACCGAACTCGGCGGCATGTCGTACGATATCCGGGAACCGAAGCACCCCTACACCGACAAGTTCATGCTCGCCGGTGGACACTGCATTCCCACCTGCTACGCCCTCTGGATCATCCTCTACGAAGCCATGGCCCGTCGGCACGCCGCCACCGGCGATGACCGCTTCGCCGTGGACCCCGACGTGGCCATGCTCGGTGTGGACGCCATCGGGTTCCGCCGGAGCCACGGCGCCATGGCCGACATCCTGCAGACCAACGACCTGGCGGATCACCCCCTCTTCGCCCAGGCGAAGGGCCGCGGCATCCGGCCGCTCATGGGCCACGCCGAGAGCACTGACGTCACCAACGACGTCAACGGAGGGCCCTCGGGCATCGGCATCGCCACGGCGGCGGGCAAGGCCATGTTCTGGGACTTCGCCGGTGCGCCGAAGAGCCTGAAGGTCTTCGCTCTCGAGGGCGAGTTCGCCATGACCGAGGGACACGCCCAGGAGCTGAAGACGACAGCCCTCTCCCAGCGTGTGGGCAAGCGGCTTCGCGTTCTCATGAGCGAGAACAATGCCGGAATCGATGACTCCCTCATCGGGGGCGTCATCAAGCCCGAGTACGATGGATACGACCTGGCGCAGCAGTGGAGCTCGTACGGCTGGAACGTCCTGGGCATCGAGAACGGCAACGACTTCGACGACGTGTTCGCGGCCCTGAAGACCATGGAGGAATGGCCGGAGGACGACCTTCGCCCGATGATCCTGGTCGGACCGACGGTCAAGGGCTGGTGGCCCGGCGCAGAGAACGGGAAGCTGCCCGGCTTCGGCGACCAGATCACGGGGTTCCCGAGCCACCCCTACGGCTTCGGTATCAACTCCGAGTACTTCGTGGCCCTGGCCGAGAGCTTCGAACGCAGGTACGGCGTCGAATTCGAGGGGATTCGTGACGGAGCCCCGGGCTCGGAGCGCGAACGCCTAATCCAGTTCAAGACGAACATCGACATCGCGCTCTCCGTCATGGAGGAGAAGGCCGGACTCGGCGAGTGGATCGCCGACCGCCTGGTGGCCATCGGAGACGGACTGGACCGCGACATGCCCGTTTCCTTGGACATCACCCGGGACCCCTTCCTGGACGAGCGGCTGACCCCCGACGGCCTACCCGTGGAGTCCCCGACGGTGGAGGTCACCGACCCGAGGTCCGGGAGGACGGTGTCCAGCACCATCGACCTCTTCATGCCGGCGGGTAAGAAGTGGGGGGCTCGACGGGCAATCAGCGAGGTCGGGCGCTGGCTCAACTACGTGACCGACAACCGCTTCCTCACCATGGCCGCCGACTTGTCG
>CALJKZ010000133.1 GCA_937983085.1 uncultured Gemmatimonadales bacterium | reverse complement strand
AGCTTGTCGTCGTCGCGCAGGATGGTCAGCGAGCCGGCCAGCAGCCAGGCGCCGTACGCCGTCACTTGCTGGAGAAGGCCTCGGCGATGGCGCGCAGCACGCCCTTGTCGGCGACCCGCTCGTAGGTGACGTCGAAGTCGTCGCCGTAGAGGTTCTCGTCCGCCACGTTCTCCGCGACCGCCTTCAGCACGGCGTCCCGGGCGTCCTTCTCCTGAAACGCCTTCTTCAGGGCCGGGTGCTCGGCGTCGACGCCGTGGGCGAAGAGCTTGTCGTCGTTGAGGAGGTTCAGGCGCGCGACGACGTGCACGACGTCGTCCGCGCCGCCCGGGAGCGAAAGGGGCGAGAGCGTGACGAAGGTCGCGTCCTTGACCTTGGTGAGCCAGGCCTTGTAGTGGCCTTTGCAGCGGACCGTCCACGGACGGTTGCGCAGCTCCTGGTTGGCCTGCTCAATGCGATCGAGGGAGACGGGACCTTCCAAGGGGAGCTCGACGGCACCCGCGCGCTCCACGTCGACGACGTGGACGAAGTAGGTGCGGGCGTCGTAGGGGAGGGCGACGAGGCAGGTGCCGCCCGCCTCCTTGAAGTCGTTCGTCCAGACGCCGGCGAGACGCGGATCGACCGCGCTCGTCTCGGGGTCGCCCAGCGGAACGGGCAGGCACGCGCCGAGGCCGACGACGACGGCGGCGACGGGCAGCGACGCGAGCAGCGGAATCATCCAGCGGCGCCGCACGCGGGAGGACCAGTGATCGAGGCTCATTCGTGTTCCCTCCGAAGGGACCAGCAACGATTCTAGCCCGGGTTGGGAAGGGGCGCCGGTCGGTCCTCCGCTTTCACCGCAGGGACGCGGAGAAGCGCAGAGATCGCAGAGATTGAAGCAAGAAGGTGTTGGTTGGTTTTTGGTTCACGGCACCCGCTTCGCGTTGACGCAGACTGGGCAGCTTCCTACGATCCGTCCCAACCGGGGAGGAGATTGCAATGGCCGGAAGGAGGGGAGAATCCGGGCGCAAGGGAGAACTTGGCGGCGGGGAGCGCCGGCGAGATCGTGCCCAGCCTCCGAGGCCCACAGGCAGCAACGGGGTCGCTGGCCTGCATGACGATCCGCGATGGGCAGCGCTCCGCCAGCTTGTGGAGCGCCTCGCCGAAGACGCCGCGCGCCGGTACAGGATCGCGGATTACGGAAGCGACCTTGCACAAGAGGGCTTCGCGGATCTCTGGTCTCGCGTCATCAGGTTGGGCAGGTGGCCGCAAGCGGTCGAGGCCCAAGCCTGCATCGAGCAGGCGGCTTCCCGCGAGCGCCGTCACCGAAGGAGATCGCGGCCGAGGGGACGCAGACAGGGGGGAAGAGCAACGACCGCCGGTTGCGAGACGCCCGCTCGCAGGAAGACTCCGGATCCCGTACTGGCGCCGCAGAAGGGCATACCGCCGCTGTGCCCGCAGCTCTTCGCCCTCGGAGCCGGCCCGGCACGGGAGGCCCGGCTCGCACGGGTTATCGCCAAGGCCGCCTACCTGGTCGCGAGGCAGCCGCATGTGCTTCGTGATGGACGATTCCGCGTCTTCAGCTTCGCGTACATCGACGGCCTCACGATTGGCGAGATCGCGGATCTTCTTGTCACAACGCGGAAGATCGCGTCGCTTCGCATCCAGCGCGTCGCCGACCGAGTCGAGCGCGTCCTGATCGCCGCGATCGCCAGTCACTTTGTTCAGGACGGTCGCAAGGAGGGGTCCGAGAATACGAGAAAAACGCGTTGGCAATCTGCAACTGCTGCATCCGCAAGAGGTTGCGCGGAACTCAAACGCGCCTTGGGGGCACTTATCCGCAGGTTATCCACATCGACTCGAGCCGGCCTCGGCGCCTATTAGGGTAGAGGCACCTGTCTTGATCCCGCTCGACTTCGACGGCTCGCATCGCACCGTGTCCGGAGTCGTGGCAGGCTCCTGTGGGCCGGTAACCTTCGCCGCTATCCGCGTGCCCGCACTCCCGGCCCCGGGATCAGGTGTCTGCCAGGTCGCCGTGGAGCCGCTGGGGCCTCTAGTGCGCCTCTGGCTTCACGCGGGCTGCGCGTTGACCGGGGAAGCGTCATGAGCCAGGCGCCGACATGGTTTGAAGAAGACGCTTCGCTGCGTAACGTCGAACCCTGCTGCGCCCGGCTCCGCTTCGTGTACGGACCTGACGGCTGGCGGTTGGCTCCGTCCTGGGTGGCCTACGGGCCGGGCCCAACGCGGACGACACCACATGCCAGGCGCATCCCGCAGCTCATGAGGCGCATCGCCCAGGTGCTGCGTTTCATTTCTCTCGGCAAGAGCTAGGAGGGAGTGACACTGGTCCTTGGTACGACATTGTTCAGGTTCGACGGGAGCGCTTACTACAGCCCGCCCTTCCCTCGCGGCGGGGGTGCGGCGACCTTTTCCGCCGATGTGACCCACTTCAGCGATGCGCCGCAGTTCGACATCGAGGTCCAGCACAAGAACGAGGATGAGACGACGTGGGGCACTGCGGGTACCTTTACGGGAATCACTTCCGTGTCGCTTAACTCGGTGCGGGTCACTGGCTTGAAAGAGCAGATCCGCTTCAAGTACTCGTTCACGACGACAGACGCCCTCGACGCCGTCCACTTCGTCATGCTCGCCCCGGTATGGGAGGTGTACTAGGCGGCCACTTGCACGGGCCAGTCGGATCATGGCTCGTAACTCGAGGAGCTTCCATGGGATGTGGCGGTAGCTGCGGGTGTCCCGGGTGCGAGAGTCACGCGGCGCCGGCGACGCCGGGGCTGCCGGCACTCTCGTGGGGGCTTCATACAGTCCGCGCCAAGCCGGGTCAGTCGAACTTCTGGTCGGCGGCAGAGATTGCCCATGTCTACGACACTGCGGCCTCAGAGGGCCGAGTCCGCAGTCCCGAGCTGGACGACATGGTGGGCGGTGTTCTAGGGATGAACACCGCCCGTGGTCCTAGCCAATCCGTAGAGTTCCTCAACGCTAGGCGCTTCGCTATGGGTCCCGGTGAGCATGCCGAGGCCCTGGAGCCGAATAGCGTGGAGTCCATGCTGTTCGCGGCCTCCGCTTCTCTCGGTTTAGGTTCGAACGGACCCTTGCTAGCTCCCGCGCATTTCGGCGAGGCAGTGTTGGGATCTGTTATCGACGATGTGCTGCTGTGGTGGCTGCATGCCGCCCTTCTGAAACAAATGAAGCGTGCCTTGCGGGACCGGAGTCTCGCCGCCTTGCTCGCGCTGTTCATGAGCAATCCGCAGCTCGTGATGATGCTGTTCGGGGTGGGTGGGTTCTGGGCCCTTCTCAACTGGTTGTTCGACCTTTTTGGGCTGTGGGAGCTACATAGGCGTTGCTGCCCCGAGGCCCTGGAAGTCACGGGCACACGCGCGCGGCCCGGCGATAACTGTCAAGTGAAGTGGACCGTCAACGTCACCGCCAGAGCAAGAAGCGATGCTACCGGCTGTGATTGCACATGCTGCGAGATAGTTCAGTATGTCAGCTTTCACTCAACGACCCGATGGCAGGCAGCCGTCGGTGCAGCCTTTGTGCTAGGCGCTGAGAGGCGCACTGAGGGCCTCCAACCTGGCGGCGCAGATTCGATCTACGGACGCACTACCCCCTACAGGTTGGCTCCTGAGGGGGCGACACTTGCGCGTAGCAGAGACGTGTTTGACATCCTCGAACACGATGGGCGACACTACGTTCAAGAT
>CALJKZ010000132.1 GCA_937983085.1 uncultured Gemmatimonadales bacterium | reverse complement strand
CTCGTGGAGGGACACCGTTGAGCAGGCTTGCCCAGGAATTCATGGAAGCCACCCAGTCCACCGTCGTGCCGAGGGTTCTCGTCGTCGAAGACGAACCGGACATCGCCGCCCTCGTCGCGTACCAGCTTACGCGGGAGGGCTTCCGGGTGGAGACGACGGGGAGTGGCACCGAGGCCCTCGATGCCGTCGGTCGGGAGATCCCCGATCTCGTAGTCCTGGATCGGATGCTGCCCGGCTTGAGTGGCGATGACGTCCTCCGGAGGCTCAAGGCCGACCCGGTCACGTCTCACGTGCCGGTCCTCATGCTGACGGCGAAGAGGGAGCAGACGGACCGCATCGAAGGGCTCGAGCTGGGCGCCGACGACTACCTCACCAAGCCGTTCAGCCCCCGCGAACTCGTTCTCCGGGCGCAGGCGATTCTTCGCCGCGTGCAGGAAACCGGAGGAACTCCCGGCGGTCGGATCCTCAAGGCCGGGCCCATCCGCCTGAACCCCGAGTCCCACAGGACCTCCATCGGCGACGAGGAACTCTCCCTGACCCCGACCGAGTTTCGCCTTCTTCAAGCGTTGATGGAGCGTCGTGGCCGCACGCAGAGCCGAAAGCAGCTGCTGGAGAAGGCGTGGGACATGGAAGCGGGTGTATCCGACCGCATCCAGACTCGCACCGTGGACATGCACGTACGGCGCCTCCGTGCCAAGCTCGGGGAGATAGGCGACTGGATCCAGACGGTCCGCGGGTTCGGATACCGACTGAAGGTGCCCGAGGGAGTCGAGTAGTCCTGGTCACCAGAGGACGCCCATGCGCCTGAGGGTCCACCATCCTCTGTTCCTGGGGTTCGCTGGTGTCGTCGGGTTCCTCGTCGTCGTCATCATCCCGCTGCTGGGTACCGGCCTGCGCAGTGAGCTCGACGAGGTGTACCGGCAGGAGCTGGAGCGGAAACTCTCGCTGGCTCACGTCCTGGTGGAGGTCTCCGAGGCGCCCGACGCCGACGCCCTGGCCCGGCTCATCACCGATCGAATCGACAACCGGGTGACCTTCATAGCCCTCGACGGGACGGTTCTCGCGGACTCGTACGTCGCCCGCACCCGGATCTCCGCCGTCGAGAACCACATCGATCGTCCGGAGGTCCAGGGCGTCCTGGCGGGGGAGGAAGTCAGCTTCGCCAGCCGGACGAGCACCACCGTAGGGCGATCGTTGCTGTATGGTGCGCGCATCGCGAACCTGGACGGGCAACCGGTCGTTCTTCGTATCGCCACCCCGCGGTCGGAGATCGACCGGGCCGTGGACCAGGTTCAGGGCACCGTTGCCGTCATCGGTCTGGCCACGCTCCTGCTGGCGCTTTTGGTGGCCTATGCCATGAGCAAGGCGTTCACGCGTCCTCTGGTCGCTCTTGCCGACCGAGCCGGCAGGCTCGCCCGCGGCGACTTCACCACCAAGGTCCCCATTGGTCGAATCGCCGAACTCCAGGACCTCGCCGGGGCGTTCAACCGCCTGACGGAGGAGTTGCGCGCGCGTCTGTCCGAACTGTCCCGGGAGCGCGACGAAATGCAGACGCTCATCGACTGCATGGCGGAAGGGGTCGTGGCCCTCACCGACGACGCCCGGGTTCTGCGCATGAACCGTGCGGCCCGGCGGCTTCTCGAGCTCGACGATGTTCCCGCCTATGCGCCGGTCAGCTCCGTGGTGCGGGACGGCGCGCTCCGAAGCGCCCTCGAGCGTAGCGTGATCGTGGATGGCCAGTCCGGAGAGCTCGAGGTCGATGGGCAACACGTGCTGTGGGCGTCTCGGGCTCTGGACTCCGGCGGCGCCGTCACCACGCTCCTCGACATCACCGAGGTGCGCCGTCTGGAGCAGGTGCGGCGCGACTTCGTGGCGAATGCGTCCCACGAGCTGAAGACGCCGTTGACGGCCATCCGTGGCTTCGCCGAGACGCTCACGGAGGCCGACCCGCCCGAGGACCTCCGACGCCAGTTCCTCGAGTCCATCCGGGTGAACACACTTCGTCTTCAGAGGCTCGTGGACGACCTTCTCGACCTCTCCAGGCTGGAGGCGGGGGGGTGGGCGGCGGCGAGCGAGGACGTGTTCGTCCCCGATACCGTCCAGGAAGCACGAGGCCTCATCGAGCTCCCCGAAGGATCGGAGCGGAGCTTCTCGGTGGTTGGCGAGGCCATGGTGGTCGGTGATCGGGCCGGCCTGGTCCAGGTGTTCCGCAACCTGTTCGAGAACTCTGTGCGTCACACCCGGCCCGATGGGTCCATCCAGGTTCTGATACAGGCCGACGCGGCGGTGGGACTCGCCCGCATCGCGGTAGTGGATGACGGCGAAGGGATCCCGTTGCGGTCGCTACCGAGGATTTTCGAGCGGTTCTACCGAGCCGACAGCTCCCGGGCCCGGCACATCGGCGGTACCGGCCTGGGGCTGGCTATCGTCAAGCACTTGGTGTCGGCCATGGGAGGGGAGGTGGAGGCGGAGAGCACACTGGGGCGTGGCACGACCATCCGGGTAACCCTTCCCTTGGCCGATTCGTGAACGTGGAGGCGAACGACCGTGTCGTCCGTGCGTTACCCATCTGTTACTTTCCTGTCTCGTTTCTGTCGCCCATTCCCTCTAGGCTTGTGAATCCGATACGGACTCTTTCCTTGAGTGAACAATCATGAAGCGTTTCCCCTCTATCTCGTTCCTTGTGGGCGCTGTCCTGCTGGCCCTCGCCGCTTGTGGCGGAAGCGCCGGTGATGACGGTGCCATGCTCAGCGGCTCGGTTCAGATCGACGGATCGAGCACCGTCTTCCCCATCGCGGAGGCGGTGGCCGAGGAGTTTCAGATCGGCAATCCCGGTGTACGCGTCACCGTAGGCGTGTCCGGTTCCGGTGGCGGGTTCGAGCGCTTCTGTAACGGAGAGACCGACCTCTCCAACGCCTCACGTCCCATCCGGGAATCGGAGGTGGAGAAGTGTCAGGACGCGGGCGTGGAGTTCACCGAACTGTCCGTGGCGTGGGACGGCCTCTCCGTCATCGTGAATCCGGCGAACGACTTCGTTCAGTGCCTCACGGTCGAGGAGCTCCGCCGGGTCTGGGCTCCGGATGGTGGCGTGAGCACGTGGAGCGATGTCCGGTCCGAGTGGCCGGATGAGGAGATCCGGCTGTACGGCCCCGGTACCGACTCCGGAACGTTCGACTACTTCACCGAGACCATTCCCGGAGACAGTGGCGGCAGACGCCCCGGCAGCAAG
>CALJKZ010000131.1 GCA_937983085.1 uncultured Gemmatimonadales bacterium | reverse complement strand
GAATATCGCCGTGATCGGCCGCGTGCTGGGCTCCTTCGACTCGGAGCAGCGTAGGCTGCCCCCCGGGACGGGACACAGCGAGCTCGAAGCCTACGCTGCGGCCCGTTACCTCGACCTCACCGTTCGAAGCCAAGAAGAATTCGGGCAGGTACGGTGGATCGCCCTGCGCCGTCCTGAAGACCCCTCCGCCTCCGTCTTGCACTCTCCGAAGGCGGCGACGCTCCGCCGTCACCAGGACCGTGTCCATTGCCCCGCCGCCGCTGGCGAGATGTTCGACAACCAAGGAGTCCAGCTCGAGGCGGGCCTCGTAGAACTCCTCTCGAACGTCTCGCTGAACCCAAGGGGACACGCCCAGATACCCCCCGCCCGCACGCAGATGGAGTGCCCGGATTCGGTTGCCCGACCCCGAAATCACCCCGTCGCTTGCGAGGAACTCCCCGTCGAGGAGGAAGCGACTGACGCGTCCGGCGCGCGCATCGAAGGCATGTATCGTATCGCCGGACAGACCCGCGATGGTCGGCGTGCCAGCGAACTCGCCCGGGCCCTCGCCCGATCCCCCGATCGTCGCGAGATGACGTCCCTCGGCGTCGAATACGCGAAGCTCTTGCGCATTGCGGTCGGACAGAACCATGCGGCCGTCATCCGCTAGAGCAAGATCGACGATTCCGGAGAACGAGTACTCAGCGCCTCCGTCGACCACGCCTATCTGCAGATCGAAGGAAGTCACTCTGCGAAACGGGGGGACGTCAACGTCAGAGAGGTCATGGCTGACGATTCGGACGCCTGCGCTATCCGTCACAGCCGTCCGACTGACCTCCGACGACTCAACGCATGAGAGTGCGGCTATTGCGCCGATGGTTGCTGCCATCGAACGCCTCACGCGACAACGCTTCGCAAGGGGGTGAGAGTGCGGTGTGCGACGCGTCACGGTCGCCTTACGACCCGTCGACCCGTGCCCGCAGGAACGCCGGATCCATGTCCGGCGTGAAGCCGATGTGGTCGACGACCACCTCACCCCCGTGGACCTGATCGAAGACCAGACCGACGCTCCGGAGCTGTCGCAGGTCGAGGTTTCGGTTGTCCGCTACGAAGTCGCGAAGGGGAACGGAGAACGTCTGGAGGATGAGCTCCCAGTGCGACTGGAAGCGTTGCCGTTCCAGGTCCCGGCGACGCATGACGTAGGTCTCCAACGGACGGCGGATGGCTCCGTAGTCACTCAACGTCACACGGGCGCTCTCGCCGGAGGCGTCGGTGAGTTCCACGCTGAGATCCACCGGAGGATCTTCTTCCTCGTCGCCTTCACGCGAGGGACGGGGGGAACCCTCTCCGGCCTCCTCACCGGTCCCCGCCTCGTTCTCGTCGGCTTTGTCGTCGTCCGGCGACTGCCGTGGGCCGGGCACACGGTTCGTGGGTGCCAGCATGAAATCGAGCGTCGAACCGGCCCACAGGCGCATGTCCGCCGCCAGACCTTCGGGTAATTCGACGACGTACCGGGCGGCGGGACCGTGTTGTGTGGTGTCCGACCCAGCGACGCGGTTGTTCCAGGCCAGGGTCACACCCTGGTTCTCCTGGGATGCCGACGTGTTGTTCCGGTTGCTCGACCGCAACTCGAGCGTGGCCTCGCTCCAGGTGGACAACGAATCCCCCCGGATGCGAACCCCGGGCAGACTGCCCGTGGTCACGTCGATATCCTCTTCGAAGGTGGCCACCGGCCGGAAGCCGCTGGTTTCGAAGCGGGTGATGTACATGGTCTCGGGAAGCCACTCGCCGATGACGCGGTGATCGCGGAAGATGGGCAGGTAGCGCTTGTCGCCCCTGGTCACGATGTCCACGAAAGCCGAAACATAGATCTCGGCGAAGCGGCGCTGGTCCTCCTCCGGGATGAGGCCCCTCAGGTCCAGGATTCGGGGGCTTCGCGGACCGTTGTCGTGGGGGCCCCAGACCGAGTTCCACTGGCCGTGGTTGGCCCGGTACACGTAGATGGCCGACTTGAAGTTGAAGT
>CALJKZ010000130.1 GCA_937983085.1 uncultured Gemmatimonadales bacterium | reverse complement strand
TGATGATCTCCTCGAGGCTCGTCACGCCGCGCTCGACCTTCTTCAGTCCGTCCTCGCGCAGCGTGAGCATGCCCTCGGAGCGCGCGAGATCGCGCAGCTCGTCGGTGCCCATCTCGTTCATGATCGCCTTGCGCAGCGCGGTGGACATGATCATGACCTCGTAGAGGCCGCACCGGCCCTTGTAGCCGGAGCCGCCGCACTGGTCGCACCCTTCGCCCTTGTACAGCGTGTTGGCGTGGACCCAGTCGAGGTCGATCTTGGCCGACTTGAGATAATCCTCCTCGTACGTCGCTTCGACCTTGCACTTGCTGCAGATGCGACGGGCCAGACGCTGGGCCGAGATGAGGTTGAGCGCCGAGGCCACGTTGAACGGCTCGAGTCCCATGTCGATCATGCGGGTGATCGTGCCGGGGCAGTCGTTCGTGTGGAGCGTCGAGAGCACGAGGTGACCGGTGAGCGCGGCCTTGATCGCGATGCCGCCCGTCGAGATGTCCCGGATCTCACCGACCATGATGATGTTCGGGTCCTGCCGCAGGAACGCCTTCAGCGCAGCGGGGAAGTCGAGACCGATCTCGGTTCGGACGAGAACCTGGTTGATCCCGTGGATGTTGTACTCCACGGGATCCTCGGCCGTCATGATGTTGGTGTCGATCGTGTTGACCTGACTCAGCGCCGAGTAGAGCGTCGTCGTCTTCCCGGAGCCCGTCGGGCCGGTGACGAGGACCATGCCGTAGGGGCGGGAGATCGCCCACATGAAGTCCTTCTCGGCCTTCGGCTCGAACCCGAACTTCGTCAGGTCGAAGGTCAGGTTCCCCTTGTCCAGGATACGGAGCACGATCTTCTCGCCGAAGATCACCGGCAGCGTCGACACACGGAAATCGACGACCTTGTTGCGCATCTTCAGCTTGATGCGGCCGTCCTGCGGAATGCGTCGCTCGGCGATGTTCAGATCCGAGAGGATCTTGATGCGTGAGGTGAGGGCCGCCTTCATCTTCATGGGCGGCTTCATGACTTCCTGAAGCGAGCCGTCGATCCGGTACCGCACCCGGATCTCCTTCTCGTACGGCTCGATGTGGATGTCGGAAACTCCCTTGGTCACCGCGTCGGTGAGGAGCCCGTTGATGAACTTCACCACCGGGGCCGAATCCACCTCGGCGGCGAGTGCGGAGTAGTCCTCGTCATCGTCCTCTTCGATGACCTCGACGTCGTCGAAATCCTCCCACCCCTCGAGCATCTCGTTGATCTGCTCTTCTTCGCCGATCCCGTAGTAGTTCTCGAGATGCTTGCGAAGGGTGTACTCGCCGACGATGACGGGCTCGATCTCCAGCTTCGAGATGAACTTCAGGTCGTCGATGGCGGAGAAGTCCGTGGGATTGGTCATCGCCACGGTGAGCATCCGCCCCACGCGCCTCAGGGGAAGCACCATGTGCTTCTGGGCGACATTGGAGGGAATGAGCTTCAGGATCTTCGCGTCCACCGTGATCTTCTCGAGATCCACGGCAGGCACCCGGTACTGCTTGGCGAGCATCCGGGTGAGCTCTTCTTCCTGGACGAAACCCAGGTGCACCAGGGCGTATCCGATGCGGTGCCCCGACGTCTTCGCCTCGGCGAGGCCCTCCTTCAGCTGCTCTTCGGTGATGAGCCCTTCTTTGACGAAGAGATCTCCGAGCCTGAGCTCCTGCGCGACCTTTGCAGCCATCCACCCGATCCTTATGCGAGTCACAGGCGCGGAGGACCGCGCGCCCGCGTACAGAATACGGGTGCAGCACTCCCAGGTACAAGCTTCGTCTCCTGGGGCCAAAAGTGTAGTCTCGTCGCGTCGGCCGGCCCTTCCCGTGGTGCACATCCTTCGGGACCTCTTCGTCCTTCGGGGCGTCCCTGAGACCTGGTGGCCGGGCAGCGCTCATCGGCGGCGGCCGACCCGGGCGTGAGGGCGTAGACGCTCCACCGCCGAGGGCCCGATGGCTCCAACGCGCACCAGGTCGTCCACCGACTCGAATGGCCGCCCCTCCCTCTCCTCCACGATGCGCGTCGCGAGGGCCGGCCCGATGCCCGGGAGGGACTCCAGCTCCTCCGGCCCGGCACGGTTCACGTCGACGCGTTCGGGTGGGCCGGAAGGGCCCGACGCTGGGGCGCCCGTGGTAGCCTTCCGCGGTGGCGACCCGACGGAGCGCGACATCACCCTCCGCCGGGCCGGCGTCACGGCGGATCGGCGCCCGTCGGGCAGCGTGAGATGAGCCTGGATCCTCTGGAGCGAGGCGGGCCCGATGCCCCGCACCGCCAGGAGGTCCTCGGTCCGACGGAAGACCACACCCGAGTCACGCGCGGCACGGATGGCTCGCGCCGTCGAGGGGCCGACGCCGGGCAGCCGGTCGAGGTCCACCTCATCGGCGGTGTTCGGATCGAGGCGTTCGCCGTCGCCGAGGGGACGGGCCCGTCGCGTCGCCTCGCTCACAGCCGCGTCCGTCGCCGCCTGGTGGCGCGCGAGCTCGCCGAGGGGGTCGGTACCCCCGGCATTCGGCCCGTCGGGATGGACGACGGCCGTACCCCAACGGACGAGGCTGACGGCCAGGAGGAGGGTGGCGGCCCGCAGGAGTGCTTTGTGCTCGGCTTCGCGCATGGCACGAGCTTCGATCCCGACGTGGGGCGGTGCCATGTCGGGGCGAGCCCTTGCGCTCGACCCCTGCCCGTCAGCGAATGGGTAGCGCCCCGGCGGAGAAATCGAGCTGGCCGAAGAGGCCGACCTGGAACTGCGTCGATCCGGTCTGCTGACCCACGAAGGACTTCCGGTCGTCGAAGCTCACCTGGATCCCGAACTCGAAGCCGCCGGCGCTGGTGTCGGCCGAGAGACTGGCCGTCCGGGTCACCTGGTCGACGAAGTCCACGCACTCGTCGCCGCGGGCGGTGATGCGGCAGTCGACCTCGCTGCTGAAGGCGCCGATGAACGACAAGCGGATGGGTCGGTCCAGGCGGCGGGCGAGGGCCGAGGCCGGCAGGAGCTGACTGCTGAGCGAGATCCGGTGGCTCTGCTGCTCCCGTTGTGTCCGACCGGTGGGGTCCTCTCCCCGACCCGTGCGGAAGGAACCGCGGTACGTGGTCACGAGGGTTCGGAGCCACTGGATGGACAGGTCCACCGGCACACGGGTGTCGGAGTCGTAACGACGCTGGAGCGCCCGCCCTCCGAACTCGATCTCCCGCGTGGTCCGGACGATGCCCGCCGAGACGTTCACGGCTTGGATACCGGTGAACGACGGTGGTCTCAGGGTGGGCAGCGTCGCCTGGACTTCCGGCCATGTCCGCTGTCCGATGGCCTGCGCGCTCCGCGTGTCGAGGGTGGTGGCGTCGGAGATCTGGTACGACACCCGCAGGCCCGCCCCACCCGGCAGCGAGACCCCCGACCCGAGTCGCCAGCTCGATCGGTCCGTGAGGGACGCCGCGGTGTCCTGACCGATGAATCGGTACCGCTCCACACCCCCCAGGCCGAACTGGTACTCGAGTCGCGGATCGATGGGGTCGCGGTTGAAGCGGGACGTGATGCCGTCCCGGTACGTGGCCGTGAGCGGCTGCACCGCGCTGATGATGGTCCTCAACTGGGCCACGTCGGGGTCGTCGCCCTCGGCCGGCTCGCCGAACCACGCCCGCGCCACTCCGGCGGGGCTCAGGGCGAGCGCCACGCCCCAATCACGCTGTCCCCGCGCATTCCGGGACAGGATGAGCGTGGTGTCGCTCCCGACAGTGCGAGGCTCGACGAAGTTGGTGTTTCGTTCGGACCGGTACGTCGTGGACCAGTCGAAGTCGGAGCGGAGCCAGTCGAAGAAGGACGGACGGAAGCCGAGGGCTGTCCGGAGGAGCCGGTTGGTTTCCCATCCGAGATCGATGCCGGCCACCCGCGCCCGCTCCGCCGCAATGAGCGCCTGGACCTGGTCACCGGTGGCCGACTGCTCCGGGGGCAGGAGGTCGCGAACGGTGAGGATGGCCACGTCAGCGGTCAGGGGGGGCAGCGGTCGCAACCGGACGTCTGCGGCCGTCTCCACGAACTCCCGGGGGGCGAAGGTGGCGGCCACATCGTCGGACTCCAGCCCCTCGATGATGCGCTCGAAGCGGAAGATGCGGGCGTCCTGCTGGAAGTACGACGTCCCCAGCGAAACGCGTTCCGGCGTCAGGCGGAGCGCCGCTTCGGCGACCTTGTCTTCGAGGAAGCCGGGCAGCAGGGTCCGCACCGCCCCCTTGGCGAAGTCGGGCACCAGGCCGATCTCCTTCGCCTCCGGTTCCCGGAACCAGCCGACACCGGCGTCGAAGGTCTCCGAATCGCTCTCCGTGGTGACCGTCGAACCGTCGGCCGAGCTGTACGAAGCCCTCAGGTCCAGGCCGTCGATGAGGAACCCGAGCACGGGATTGGCCGTCTCGGTGCGCTTTCTCAGCGCCACCCCGACCCGCCGCCGGGTCGCCTCCGTATCCCGGAGCCGAACGATCCGATCGGCGCGGACGTCGGAGTCGGAGAGGAGCACCGGATCCTGGCTGGCTCGCGACATCTCGAAGGTGACCGGCATGTCCAGACCCCATTCCGTGGGGAGCCATCGGTCCGCGGCGAGGCGGCTGTACAACGAGATGGTCTGATCGTCCTGGTATGTCGGATCGTCGCGGAGTTGCCGGAAGAACGCTCCCCGGTTGGTCACGTTCAGCCGTGTGGTCAGTACGCCGGCCCCGTCGAGTTCGACGTTCACCGCGCTGGCGAGACCCGCCTGGCGAACCGGCTCGGCCAAGCGGAGTTCGTCGATCCAGACTTCCCCGCTCACCGGGCCCAGGGTCTGATTCCAGACCCCCAGGGACAACTCGCGCACGGACGCCAGGTTGGGCGCCCGACCACGATCGGCAAGGACCACCGCATACGTCGAATCGGCGGACCAGACTTCCACCGGTGGATCCCCGGGCGCCCGGGGAGCGAACGAGAGCTGTTCCTCGGCCACCCGCCTCAGCTCGAACCACTCGTCGAAGTCGACGACGACCTCGGGCAGCCAGTCGGCCTGATTCACGCCGCCTCCCGACGGCGCCGGCAGTCGCGAGCGATACAGGTAGAAGTTCTCCGGATCGCTCCCGACCTTGAAGTAGAAGTAGTTCGGCGTGGTGGGGGCGAAGTCGCCCGAACGGGCCACCACCCAGAGGCGGGCCTCGCGATACGTGAGGAAGTCCTGAGGGCGCTGAGGGAAGCGGTAGTAGACCTCGGCCCGGGCGTCCGGCGGGAGGTCCTCGAAGGTCACTCCGAGGGACTTCTCGTTGAACTCGATCCCCTGCCCGCCGAGCGCCTGGGTCGGGTCCACCAGCTCGGCCAGGACGCCGGGGGGCGACTGGTACTCGTCCCCTTCGGTGACCCGCGAGATGGACGCGACCTCCACGCGGCCCGCCGCCGCGAGCGTATCGCCGACGATACCGGTGAGCACCCCCTCTCCGTTGCGCTTGATCCACCGCGAACCCACCAGACGCATTCGCGCGACCTGCACCTGGCCTGCCGTTCCCGCCGCCGTCACCCGGAGGTGGCGAACGGCCCGGAGGTCGGCCTCGGAGATCACGCCGCCCACCTCCACGCCCAGACCCCCTCGAATGGGAATCCGATACAGCTCGAAGCCCAGCTCCGAACCCGTCTCGGCAGCCGTCCGGGCCAGATACGGAGAGCTGCCGTCCAGCGTCACTACGTACCGGAGGTGCCGTTCCGATGTATCGAGGTTGCCGTCCCGGTCCAGGTCCTCGGTGTCCGGGCGCCCGTTCCCCACCGTGCAGTTCGCCCGGGGGTCCCCGATGAAGAAGAGACGCCCGGGTGCGGCCTCGCACTCTTCGGCCCACACCCCGAGCAGATCGCGGGTGGGATTCCAGATCTCCCCCCGGGCCGGGTCCGCCTCCTGATCGAGCCGATCCAATCCCCACAACCGACCGTCGATGCGGGTCCCCTGGGTGTCGCCGTTGTCGTCCACGAAGAAGGCGTCTTCACTCACCGTGCCCAGGTCGATGACGAGGGTGATGTCGTCGTCGCCCGTGGCGTAGAACTCGAGGAACTCGGTCTTGGTGAGGTCGAGACCGTTGGTCGAGAGGGGGGTCATGGTGGAGCGCCAGCCCGGCGTTCCGAGACCCGTGGGGCTGTTGCCCAGTGTCAGGAGGAGGCCGGGCTCGCGGATGTCGGAACCGGCGAGGCGGATCTGGTTGTCGATCTGGATCCTCGGGAAATAGCCCTCGTGCACGCCCACGCTGTCGCCGGTCAACGATTGGATGATCCACTGGTGCTGCCACACCAGCGAGCTGGCCGTGCTCGCGTCCACGACGGCGGGAAGCACGGCGTCGGCTCCGTCCCGGAACGCGGGGGCGCTTCCCAGAATCCAGTCCGACGCGCGAAGGCGCACCGAGAGCTCGGACGCCCCGTCGAAGTCGTCGACGAAACCACGACCGAGCGTATTCGGATTCGGAAGCGACAAGGCCACTTCACCGCTGGCGGAGAACGTGGACGAACCCGCGAACTCCAGCCCGGGGATCGCTTCGAGGAATCGATCGAACCACTGGACCGGGGTGTCGAACCGGCTGCTCAGCCCTCCGAGGAGGGCGGCCGCCGGCTCGGTGCCGAGAATGGGCCTCCGCACCACCGAACGCTCGGACTGGTACAGGCCCAGGACGTCGATCCCACCCCGGGTCCCCAGGTCGGCGTGGGTGCGGACACCGAACACCTGCGTCGGAGTGATCTGGAAGAGGGATCGCTGCTCCCAGGTCGCCCGGATGGACGCATCGGGCGTCGAGGCGAACAGAAGATCAGGGTCCAGCAAACTCACCTGACCGACGTCGTAGTCGATCTCGTAGTCCACGCCCCGGGTGAGGATGCGCTCACCCAGGAAGATGCGCTCGCTTCCGTCCCGAATTCCGAAGGCACCCAAGGAGAACGACGAGATGAGGCCCTCGGACTGAATGCGGTACGCGAGCGTCAGCCTGAACCGCCCCCCGTTGTCCCGCTCGAAGGGATCTTCCTCGAAGTAGATGCGTGGGTTGGCGTCGTCCCCGAGGATCTGCTGGGTCGCGGTCTCGGTGAGGGAGAGCGACTCCACGGGGGGCGGTACGGCGAAGGGCCTCAACGTGGGGAAGAAGACGAACGAGCCCTGCACCGGTGGCTGATCCTGGAAGGAGTCCTCGCCTGCCGAGAACACGAAGGCATCGTCCAGGTCGTCGGTGGGGGCCTCCTCGTCGAGTCCGAAGAGCCGGAGGAAGGTGATGTCCTGGCCCGTCGGGCGCCGCTTGAAGGTCCGCCCGGCGGAGAGCTCCCCGAGCGAGATGGAGAGGTCGATGGACCCCGGCGCCACGTCACCGGACCCCGATACCCGATAGACCTGGTGCATCTCCAGATCCCACGTGGGTCGACCGGGCTGGTGGTTCGCCCCCGAAGCCTTCAGCAACCGAAGCTCGGGACGTTGCCCTTGGTTGTAGATGAGTTCGGGATTGTAGTCGCCGATGGTGTCGCCCGAGGCGGTGATGTACGTCACCGCGAGCATCTCTTCCCGGCTCAATGGCTGGCGGAGGGCGATCCAGAGACCGCTGGGATGGACGTAGTAGTCGATGCCCTGCTGGAGGTACCGGAACCACCCTGATTCCCGCAGTTCCACGCCCAGGGTGTCGGTAGCGACGGCGTCGGCCTGGATGAAGCCTTCCACCTGCTGCCGGAAGATGGGGTCGTCCTCGAAGCGGTAGAGCTGAAGCGGCTCGGCCCCGGGGGACACGGTGAACGGAGCCGAAGCCGGATCGAGCTCCAAGGCGTCGATGTGGGGGTACCGTTCGATCTCCGAGGGGTCCACCAAGAAGAAGAACTGCCCGCGCACGTAGTCGGCGTCGTCCAGCTCCAACGTGTCTTCCTGGACGAAGGCACGCTGGTCCCCGAGGCCCGTGAGCTGGAAGGTCCGCGAGTTGAGATCACCTCGCTGCTGGGCCCACACGGTCTCGACGTCGAAGGCACCCACCTGGCCGGCTGCCTGGAAGCCGAAGTTGCCCGCCGGGATGCCGTCGGTGAGAAAGCGGGACTGGGGAAGGTCGAAGGTGACGTCGCCCACCTCGACCCTCTGCAGCACGTCGTCCTCCGAGCCCTCGTAGAAGATGTTGATCCGGTTGGCGGCGTCGAACTCCCTCGACTGATCGAAATCGACGTCGACGCGGACCCGATCCAATACCGTGCCGTCGATCTGAACGCCGAACTGGACGTCGGGACTCAGCTGCGGAATCAGGTTGGGATTGCAGCCGACACCGAAGTCGGCGTCGCACGGCTCGAAGCGCGTCCAGTCGCCGCCCAGCTCCATTCTGCTCCGGACGTTGAGGGCAAGGTCGGCGTAGTCGGTGACGAAGCGGTCGCTCTCCGCCGGCACCGCCTGGGAGCGGCCAACGGGCGCCGGGGGCAAGAACAGGTCCAGTTCAGACCGACCCAGTTCGGCCACGCGCCGACGAATCACCACCTCGTCCAGGGGTGGGACGGAAACGGGAACCGCAGGACCCACCCGAATGCCGCCCGTGACCGTTCGACGGGGGGCGCCCAGCCGGTACGTCGGGGCCAGCGCATCCCCAGCCGGCGCGCGGGCCGTGGCGAATCCGTCTTCCGTGACCCGGATCCGGCGTAGCCCGAGGCGAACGTGGGCCTCGTCGGGCGACGCCGTGATGCCGGCCCGGACGACCGATGGCGGCACCGAGAGGTCGGTCCGGAGGATGGTGTCCGGGACCGCGCGGACCGGTCCCAACGCCGCCCCTCCGCCTCCGCGCCCACTCCCGCCAGAGCAGGCGTCAGCGCCGAAAGCAGCAGCGAGAGGAGCCGTGGAATCAAAGCGACGGTCTCGTCGGGGGAGTGGGGCGCCGACGGCCAGTGCACCCCGGACGAACAGTTCGACGTGAAGGGGTGTAGGGAGTGCCCGACGGCAGACGACGCCTACCCGCCGACCAGACGAGTGACGCAGCGATGCGAAAAGGAGTGCTAGCCAGATACGTCATCCGGGCCCATCTGGGTCCATTTCTCTTCTCGTTGTCGGCCATCACCGGCCTCATCTTCGTCAACGCCATCGCCCAGCGTGTGGACTCCCTCGTGGGGAAAGGGCTCCCTTGGACGGTCATCGTCGAGTTCCTGGTCCTTTCCATTCCTCACACCATCGCGCTGTCCCTGCCCATGTCGGTGCTGGTGGCCGTGCTCTACGCGTTCAGCACCATGGCCTCGTCCAACGAGATCACGGCCATGTCGGCGGGGGGAGTGCGACCGGCGCGGATGATGGCTCCCGTGTTCGGCCTCGGCGTCATCGCCATGCTCGTCATGCTCTTCTTCAACGACACCGTCCTCCCCGAGTCGAACCACGCGCTAAAGAACCTCCTGCTCGACATCGGTCGCAAGACTC
>CALJKZ010000129.1 GCA_937983085.1 uncultured Gemmatimonadales bacterium | reverse complement strand
CCGTGCTGTACGCGCCGGGCGGATACCCGGCCCCCCTGCTCTACCCGGCCATCGACTCGGTGGAGGACAACCCGTACAACACGTACGCCCACGGGGGACTTCCCCCCGGCCCCATCGGATCGCCGGGTGAGCTGGCCATCGACGCGGCGCTGACGCCCGAGGAGCACGACTTCATGTTCTTCGTGGCCCGACCGGACGGTTCCCACGCCTTCACCCGCTCCCTCGCCGAGCACAACAGCGCGAAGGAAGAGGCCCAGGCCGGGCGGGAGTGACCACGGAGCTAGCCCGGCGACTGCGCCTCATCGTCATCACCGACGAGGGGTTGGCCCACCCACGCCCGGTCGTCGACGTGGTGGCCGAGGCCGTGGCGGCCGGAGCCCCCGCGGTGCAACTCCGGAGCAAGGGAGCCTCGGCCCGACAGCTGCACGAGACAGGTTCCCGCCTCCTCCCGGTGGTGCGGTCCGCCGGCGCCCTCTTTTTCGTCAACGACCGGGTGGACGTGGCGCTGGCCCTGGGAGCAGACGGCGTGCACCTCGGGCCGCACGATCTTCCGGTAGCGGCCGCGCGTCGGGCCGCGCGGGGCGTGGGTAGGCCCTTCTTCATCGGAGCCTCCACCGACGACCCGGCCACGGCGCGCCGTCTCGTGGACGACGGCGCCGACTACATCGGCTGCGGGACCGTCTTTTCCACCACCACCAAACCCGATGCCGGCGAAGCCATCGGCCTCTCCGGACTCCAGCGGGTCGTGGAGGCCGTCGCCGTCCCGGTGGTGGGTATCGGTGGTGTGGACGCCGCCGGCTCCCGGGAGATCGCGTCCGGAACCGACGCCGCCGGCGTCGCCGTGGTCGGCGCCGTCATGGCCTCCGGCGACGTCGCCGGGGCGGTAGGCGCCTTGCTGCGGCCGTGGGAGGGCTGACGGCGCCCGAAAGCCCACGCTCCGTCAGGCTCACCGGCCCTCCGCGACCGCCCCACCGCGAGCGGTCTCCCGCACGCGGTCTCCCGCAAACGGCCTACGGCCAGGGCAGCGGAATCTGAATGACGCCGGTGCGTAGCGCGGGGACTTCGCCGAGGGTCAGGTATCGATGGATGTCGCGGGCAGCCCGCGCGCGGTGGGCACGGTACCCGGCGTCGGCCGAGGCCGGGGCCTCTGCCGCCAACCGCTCACCCACCCGCTCGATCCACGCCAACGCTCCGTCGCGAACCTCCGAGGTGGCGTCCTCGTCCAGGGCCAGCGTGAACAGACCGTCGAGGACCGACCGCTCCGCCGCCCTGCGGTACAGACCCGTCGATCCCGCACGGCTCCCGGGGGCGTCCCACGTCCCCTCCACCAGCGCGCCGAGCACGTCGTCCAACGAGGGCTGGGCCGGGTCCTGACCGTTCAGGGCCACGACGCGGGCCATCCGCTCCCGTGAAAGGAGATTGTCGACGACCTCCTGGGCGAAGCTTCGGGCCACGGCGTACGGGTCGAAGGCCGACCCGGCGGGGGACTCGATCCACAGGGCGTGGGATCCCACGGCGGGCGGCAAAGCCACACCGGCGGGGTTCACCCATCCCGCAGGCTCCCGGTAGCCCGGAGGAGGGGGCGGAATCAGCCCGGGAATGTGATCGGGCACGGCCAACTCCTCGGGAGACAGCACGTCCACGATCCGCTCCAGTGCCCGGCGCTGTTCCGCCGCGGGGATGGGCTCGGTGGGATCCTGGCCGTCACCGCGCAGGGCGTACCGATAGTGCATGCCCCCCACGTACTTCACCAAACCTTCCATGGCGTACCGGTGGTGCAGGTACACGTGGGCGAACCGCGCGTTGAGCCAAGCCAACGGCTCGCCCGGCCGCACCGCCGCCTCGTCGAAGTGGCGGAGCGCCGTGCGCCGGACCGCCAGCGCGTTGTCCAGGGACTCGAACATGGTGGCGCCGTCCACCCAGCGACTCACCTCGGGATACGAATTCGCCACCTGCCCGTCGGCCATGGAGACGTGACCCCGGTCCAGGGCCTCCTGCACGATGGCGGCGAGGCCCTCGGCTTCCGCCTCCGGGGTCGGGAACCACGTGTAGGCGTACCGGACGCTCAACGTGTCGCTCCACCCCCCGCTGTTGCGGTACGCGTCGGAGACGTCGAGTCGCCCCTGCCCGTCGACGCCGATGCGCGGGAAGGGGTAGTCCATGACGGAGGTCCTGCCCTGGGCCGCCGCGATGAAGTTGTGGGGGAAGCCCAAGGTGTGGCCCACCTCGTGGGCGGCCAACTGGCGGCGCCGGGCCATGGTGAACTCCTCGGCATCGAGCTGCGGCGCCATGCCCATGGCGTCGTACACCGGCATGAGCCCCATGTAGAGGTTGAAGTCGGTGTGCGAGCGGTGGGAATCCATCCGCGGCATCCCCACCAGGAGTTCCCCGGTCCGAGGGTCCTGGCGCCCGCCGCCCGTGGAGGGCCCGGGCACGCTCCGGTTCACCAGTTGGACCACCGAGTACCGGACGTCCATGGGATCGACGCCTTCGGGGAGATCGCGGACCTGGACGGCGTTGCGCCAGCCTGCGGCCTCGAAGATCTCCGTCCACCATGCGATGCCTTCCCGGTACGCCGTCCGATACGGCTCCGGAGTGGCCCGGTCGAGGTGCATGACGATGGGCTCGACCGGTTCCACGAGCTCGCCGCGCAGATACGCCGCCGGGTCCGAGGGTTCCAGCCGCCAGCGCGACGTGTACCGGATGCGGTAGTCGCCGTCGAAGCCTTGGGAGTAGTCGTGCACCACCGTAGCCCCATTGCCCGTGCGGGGATCGAACACCCGTCCCGGCATGGGCTCGTCGGGCAACGCCATGAAGGAGTGATGCTGCTCGAAGGTGATGGCACGGCCGTCCGGGGCGTGGCGAGCCAGCTCCGGGTGGAGCGCGTCGGAAGCGAAGGTCAGAACCGTCCGGATCTCGGTGTTCTCGGCGAAGGCTCCGGTGTGGGATGCGTCGACATACCCCTTGTCCCGCTCGAGCTGGACGGCGCCCAGACCGGCGTTCCGAATGGTGCCCCGAATGTCCACCGCATCGCCGAGCAGGAAGTCGGTGGCGTCGACCACCAAGCTGCCCCCGGCTTCGCTCTCGATGTCCATGGTGGCCAGCACGGACACTGGGAAGGCCCGCTCGACCCCTTCGATCTGACCCGGATCGCCCGACGCCGCGGTCATGGTCACGTTCTGCGCCACCATGACCACCTTCGGGCCGTGGCGCTCGAAGCGTACCACCACCTCGTCGACCCCCGACCCCGCGTCGAGGCCGAAGACGCGCGCCGAACCGAGTCCGGTGGCGAGCGCGTTGAGGTAGAGCACGTCCTGGTTCAGTCCCGGAAGCTGGAGGAGAACCCGACCCGTGGACTCCTCGAGGGTCACCGGCATGAACGGCGCCTGGGCGTTGGCGCCGCGAGGCGACGAAGCGGCGATGCAGACGGTGAGGAGGAGGAGGCTGAGGGCCGAGGCGAACGGCCGGACGTCGGGGTGGGTCATGGGAGTGGGGTGCGAGGGTCGGAGTCGGCGGCCACGGTAGATCGACCCCCGATGGCGGGCAAGCGGTCTGGCGGGGCAACGGCACCGCGGGTACGATGCTCGCCATGGACCGAATGGCGAGCACTCCCTTCCTCATCGCTGTGTGCCTGGCCTCCCTCTCGTGCGCTGAGGCGGCCCCGCCTCCGCCGGGGGTCATCGTTCGCGACAGCGGCGGCGTCGAGATCGTCGAGAACCTCTCTCCGGCTCTGGGCTCCGACGCCTGGAGCATCGATCCCGAGCCCCGGGTGGAGATCGGTACGGTCGACGGCGGGGAGCCCTACGTCTTCACCCGGGTCTGGGACGCCACCCGCCTTCCGGACGGCCGCCTGGTCGTCGTGGACGAGATGTCGCTCGAGATTCGCGTGTACACGCCCGATGGCGACCACCTGGTGACCTTCGGTGGAGGAGGAGAGGGTCCGGAGGAGTTCGGTGGGCCGGCTTTCGTGAGAAGCACGGCCGACGGCCAGATCCTCGCGTGGGACGGGGGCCGGCAGCGCCTCACGCGCTTCAACCCCGAGGGGGAACTGGTGGAGGAGACGTCCCTCTCCGAGGCTCTTTCGGCCCACGGCGTCTTCCCGTTCCGAAACGGCCCCGTGTGGGAGATCGATTCCGACGGCACGCTCCTGTCCACGGGTCCTGTCCGCCCGGGTCGCGGCGAGGGGCTCCGCGAATCCTTCCGTCGCATCGTCGTCGTGGACAACGACGCAGCCACATCCCACGACTTCGGGCACGTGCCCTCCGGCCAGTCGTTCGTCGTCCGAACGGAGCGCGCCTCCGTCGGCGTTGGCAATCCGTACGCTCCTTCCACCCGCGCGGGCCTCGACGTCCACGGCAACGTCGTCATCGCCGACCCCGAGGTGTGGGGTCTGTCCGTCTACACGGTCGATGGGACGCTGAAGCGCATCGTGCGAGCCGACATCCCCCGCCTCGTCGTCACCGAGGAGCTGAGGGAGGAGGGCTTTGCGCGCACCCGATGGGTGGCCGAGACGTCGCCTCTCACGCTTCAGCAGGCAGAAGACGCCTACGCAAGCATCAGTCTCCCGGACAGCGTTCCCGCCATCGGCTCCGTGGCCGCGGACGGTAGCCACCTATGGGTAGGCCGGCGCGTTGGTCGCTGGTTCGAGGTAGGTGCTCACGACGTCTTCGACCAGGACGGTCGCTGGCTCACGACGGTCACGATGCCATCCGAGATCCAGGCGATCCTGGAGATCGGCGACGACTATCTTCTCGCCCACGTGCAGGATGAGTTGGAGATCTCGTACGTGAGGAGCTACGCCATCCGGAAGTGAGAGGATGCAAGAGCAACCTCACTCCGTCCGCAGCGCCTCCACCGGACTCAAGCGGCTGGCCCGCCACGCGGGAACCGCCGTCGCCAGCGCGGTCACGGCGCCCACTACGAGCAGGACCGACGCCCACAGGGCGGGATCGTGCACGTCGACCTGGTAGGCGAGCTCGCGGAAGAAGCCCGCCACCGCCACCCCGACGACCAGACCGGCGCCGAGCCCGATGGCTCCCGGGCGTAGTCCGCTGCCCACGACCGAGCGCAGGACGTCGCGCCGGCCCGCCCCCACTGCCATCCGCACGCCCAGTTCTCCCGTCCGACGACCGGCATCGAAGGCCACCACCCCGTACAAGCCGACGGCGGCGCAGGCCAGTGCCAGAGCCGCAAATCCCACCAGGAGAAAGAGGGCGAAGCGCCGCGGCGACATGGCCTCGTCCACGTAGCTCGCCAGGGTGCGCACGTCGTAAGGCGGAATGCCGGGATCCACCGCGAGGACCGCATCCCGTACCGCCAGAGCGAGATTCGCCGGGTCTCCGACGGTGCGCACGACGAAGGCGACATCGCGGGAGGCTTCCTGTCGGTACGGTACGTAGACGGCTCCGCGGCCGACGGCGTCAAGGCGGTCGGAGCGGATGGCGCCGACCACCCCCACCACGCGTGCCTCCACCCGTGCACCATCGAGCGGGATAGTGATGGCGGAGCCCACGGGGGACCCATCGGGGGCGATACGCCGGGCCAGGTGCTCGTCCACCACGACCACGCGGGAGCGCTCCTCCCGGTCCTCCTCGGGAGCGAACGCCCTGCCGTCGAGAAGCGAAGCACCCACGGCCTCGAAGTAGCCCGACGACGCCACCCGAAAATCAGCGCGGTTTCGCCTCCACTCCGACTCGCCGTCTCCCGGCAGTCCGTAGGGCTGGGTCCACCGCTCCCCCGAAAGAGGGAGGACGCCGACCCAGCCCACGCGGTCCACGCCCGGGAGTGCCTCCACGCTCCGCTGGATGTCCGCGGCGTACGCGGCGCGCTCCGCGGGGCCCCGGTACCTCTCGGGCACGCGGAGCGAAACCTGGAAGGCGAGGGCGTGGTCGGGCTGGAATCCCGGGTCCGTGGCCGACAGAGCGTCCACGGTGCGCACGAGGAGCGCCGCGCCGAACACCATCGCGACGGAGAGAGCCACTTCCACGGCCACGAGCGCCCCGCGCCCCCGGCCGTGCCCACGCCGGATCCGTCGACCGGGCGCCACCGCCGCGCGTGCGTCGAGTGCGGGCACGATGCCGAACGCGACGACGGCTCCGCCACCCAGCCCCGCCATGAAGAGGAGCGTTCGCGGCTCGAGGGTGAGCGCCCCGGACGGAGCCAGGGAAGCCGGGACGCGTACGGAGAGGAGTTCGAGACCCCACCACGCCATGGCGGCCGCCACCACGAGGCCCATGGCTACCAGCACCGTCCCCTCCAAGAGCAGCTGCCGGACGAGGCGTCCCCGGCCCGCGCCGAGGCAGGCCCGCACGGCGAACTCGGGCCGCCGCGCCGAGCTTCGCACCATCGTGAGGGTCGCGATGTTCAGGCACGCCACCAGGAGCACGCCGCCGACGCCCATCATGAGCGCCACGAGAACGGGTCGCGCGTGGGCCGTGGCATCGTCGTGCAACGCGCGGACGTCGAAGCCGAGCTCGGCCTCGGCGTAGAGAGGAACCTCGTCGGCGAGTCGAGCCGCCAGAGCGCCGAGTTCGGCCCGGGCGCGCCCTATGGACGCACCAGGAGCGAGGCGGGCCACCACGGCACCCGAGTTGTCCGAGTCCTGGTCCAGGAGCCGCCCGTCGGTGCGGTGCAGCGTCGACAGGGGAACGGAGAGGGGCACCCACACGTCGATATCGGTGGCGAACCCCGCCGAGGGCGAGAGGGCGAGACTGAAGTCGGGGGGCAAGACACCGGCGACGACGGCGCTCCGCCCGTTGAGCGTCAACGGCTCTCCCACCCGGGCGGGGTCGCCGCCGAGGACCCGTCGATAGAGATCGTGGGTGACCAGGACGAGGGTCGCGTCCGCGCCCGCCGACCCCGGAGCGTCGTCCTGAACGAAGCTCCGGCCGAGGAGCGGAGCGACCCCCAACGCGACGAAAAAGTCCGGGGTCACCGTCGAGATGCGAACATGGTGGGCCGGTCCCCCGGCCGCGGACTCCACGGCGCCGTCGACGGGTTTGAGAAGGAAGCCCACCGAGGAGAAGCTCCCCACCGATCCCTCGATCTCGGCCGCGTCGGGACCCGCCACCGGGATTCGCTCCCCCGAATCGGGGAGCCGGTTCCACACGACCACCAGACGCTCAGGCTCGGCGTAGGCAGGGGGGCGGAGGAGGACCCCCTCGACAAGGGAGAAGACCGCCCCGTTCGCGCCGATGCCGATGCCGAGCGCCAGGACGACGACCGCGGTGAAGGCCGGTGACCGGACCGCCGCACGCCACGCGAATCGAACGTCGCGGCCCAGGTCCACCGTCCACTCGGTGAGGGAAGCTCCAACGTCCGCGCGGCGCAGGCGGAGGCCGGCGACGAAGAGGGCGATGACCTCGGCGGCGAGATCGAAGGCGGCGGACCAGGCCCCCGCGTCCCCTCGCTCGGCCACCATCTCGGCGGCAGTGTCGACCAGGGAGGCGCCGAGGCGGGTGCGGTGCCGGGCCGGCCAGGTCCACAGCACCCACCCGAGGAGACGCCGGGCTCGACGGCGTCTCGTCTCGTCGAGAGGTGTGCGCGCTCTACCCACCGGCGGCATCGCGGAGCAGCGTTTTCTCCTGTGCGTTTGCCAGGACCATGCGCAAGCGCGCCGCTTCGGAGCGCGCGGCTGCGACCCCTTCCTCTGTGATCCGGTAGTACTTCCGGCGTCCATCGAGGGCGTCGTCGGGTGCCTCGGCATCGGCGACCCACCCCGCGTCCTGAATCCGCGCCAGCGCCGCGTACACGGTGCCGGTGCGGAGGGTGTCGCGTCCCTCGAACTCCCGCAGCCGCTTCACCAGCTCGTAGCCATGGAGGGGCTCCTCGGTGAGGGCCACCAGAATATTGAAAGCCAGGTCCGTCAACGGGACCGCATCGCCCATGGCCAGATTCTCCTCGTCACAAGTCTACTTGCTGTCAGTATACTTGTCATGAGTACATTACACGGGATGGTGGTGCAAGGGCCATGGTTTCCTCTGCCCGCAGGCCCCGTCACGAACGCCCGGTGCCGATCGTCTCATTGAAGCGTCCGACGGAGGTTCATCGGGCGTTTCCCATCCACATCGACGGGACTCCGTCGGAGGACTGCGTTGAAGACGTTTCTGGAGAGAGTGCCGGCACTCGGCGCCATGCGAGCCCTTTTCCCACTGGCCGTCGCCGTCGGCGCCGTGGCGTGCGGGTCGAGCCTCACGGACCTCGACGGAACCTGCGTGGCCGTGGTGAACATTGACGGCGTCTTCCTCACGTCGGAGGGTGGTGTCCTGCCGGCGGACTCGGTGGGGGATGAGCACCTCTCCATCACCCGGAACACGGGGTGCCTGGACCAGGGGCAACCGGCGGATCCCCTCGGTCCCGGCGAGTCGAATTTTCTCGAGGTGGGCACGGCCCTCCATCGCATCCCGGGCTTCGCTCACACGGAGCGCCTGGCCTACCGTATCGGCACGGGCGAATGGTTGACCCTGACGTCTCTCGACGGCTATGCGGACATCACGTTGTCGGTGGGCGAAGAGATCCTCGTGCCGGGCAGCGTCCTCCGTGTCATGCTGTCACGCATCGTGTACGACTCGCGCTGCCCCGCCGACGTGACGTGTGTCTGGGAGGGCGATACCGAAGTCGAGATCGGACTGACCCTGGGTACCGGTCCGACCGTGCCCCGATCCCTGCATCTGAACGAGGACGTCGGGCCCACCTCCGTCGAACACGGCGGCTTCACCATCCGACTCGTGTCCGTGGCTCCGGCCGCCCGATCGAGCGGGCCCATCCCCGCCGAGGAGTACCGCGTGAGATTGCTCGTGGAGGGCCCCTAGGTCCGACCTCGTCGCGGTAGAGAGGCGAGCCGGTACGCGCTGGGAACCGCCTCCTGCGTCTACAGCCCGCCCGCCTCCAGAAACCGCTCGATCTCCTCGGCCCGCACATGGAAGTCCCCGAGGGCATTCCCGCCGTCGGGTCCATGCCAATCCGACCCGCCGGTCATGAGGAGGTCGGCGCTCCGGCAGATGGACTCGAAGCGCAGGACCTCCGAGCGTCGGTTGCGGGGACGGTAGACCTCCAGACCTCTCAGGCCGGCGTCCACGAGTCCGGGCAACAGCGTGTCCACCAACTCCCCGGGCGGGTGCGCCCAGATGGGAATGCCGCCACCTGCCAGGACCACGTCCACGGCCTCGGTCGGCTCGAGGAGGTGCGTCGGCACGAAGGCAGGGCCGTCGTCACCGATGAGGTCGTCGAACGCGTGGTAGACGGACGTCACATGCCCCCCGTCCACGAGGGCCTGGGCCAGATGGGGTCGACCGATCACCACCCCGTCGGGCCCCGCCGCGGCCTCTACGTCCTTGAAGGGCACCTCGATCCCGTCGTCGGCGAGGAGCGCCAGCATCTCCTTCATCCGTTCGACCCT
>CALJKZ010000128.1 GCA_937983085.1 uncultured Gemmatimonadales bacterium | reverse complement strand
CCCGGGATCGAAGACGGTGATGTCGGCGTCCATGCCGACCTGCAGGCGGCCCTTTCGCTGGAAGAGCGGTGCCCTCTCCTCGAGGCGCTGGGCCGGCATGAGCGTCATCTTCGCCACCGCCTCCTCGAGGCCCAGGACGCCCTCTTCACGGACGTACTGCCCCAGCACCTTCGAGTAGGAGCCAGAGGTGCGCGGGTGACCCTGGCCGTTCACGATGAAGCCGTCGCTGGCAATGATGGTGAGAGGGTGAGCGACGGCCGTGCGCGTCATCTCCTCGGTCCGGCCGTGGATGATGACGGTGCCGCCCGCGGCCCGGGCTTCCCCGAAGGTCTCCCTCGTGAGCCGCTCACCCGTCGACACGAGCTGGTGGTCGCCGAACCGCTCGTCGGGCCAGCTCTGCCAATCGCCGAAGAGAGCCGACGTGATCTCCGTCATGCCGGCTCCGTAGGGGTACGTCTCCGTGGTGACGTCCTGCCCGGCTTCCCGCGCCTCCTCGATGGTGCTGAGGAACTCCTCGATGTCCTCGCCCGAGCTCGAGTTGACGTGGACGATGTGGAGCGGTGCTCCCGCGCGCCCGGCGGATGCGATGGTGGAGTCCAGTCCCGCAACACCGTTGCGCATGTGGATGTGCACCGGAGCTCCGTACTCCCCGGCGACGCCGAACATCCGTTCCACCTCCGCCATGGTAGCCCCCGGCGTGTATGCCGTACCGAACCCCATGGCCAACGCCCCACGGTCCAGACCTCGGCGCAACCGAGCCTCGATCTCGTCCAGGTGCTCCGGCGTTGCCGCATCGGACCCGGCGGCGCCCGCCGGCGTGAGCCCCGTGCCGGGATCGTCCATGACGTCCATCCGCACCTGCATGTGGCCGATGCTCACGCCGTAGTTCACGAGCTGCCCACCCTCGCGCGCTGCGTACCAGGCGTCGACGTCGGCGTCGCCCACCTCCAACTCCAACGCGGTGGTGACGCCGTCGCGGACCATGAGACCGTACGCCTCTTCGCTCTGTCCGTGCTCGTGAAGGTCGATGAAGCCGGGGGCCACCACGTGCCCGGTCGCGTCGATGACACGATCGCCTTCGAGGCCCTCGCCGATGGCCGCGATGACGCCGTCCGTGATGCCCACGTCCGCCACCTCGTAGAAGCCGGTCTCCGGGTCGAGCACCTGGCCGCCGGCCACGACGAGGTCGAAGGATTCGCCGGTGCCGCAGCCCGCGGTGGATGCCAGGAGGGCCGCGGCGAGGAGGAGGGTGCGGTGCGACGTCATGGGGCGACTCCGGCTCGGGGATGTTCGGGGCGGCAACATGAGCCGGAGCCGGGGTCATCACAATGGCGTCGGGAGCCCGAACGGCGCGGGACGAGGGAGGTATCGGGCTCGTGTGGACTTCAACAGTTTCCGCCCGTCGCGTGATATACTGTCGGGGCCATTCTTCGAAACACGAGCGTACATGAGCGACCTCAACGACGATTCGGGATTCAGCGATGGACCGGCGGCGGAGATCCCGCCGCGGCGAAGCTTCCTCGCCAAGGCGGGGGCCATTCTCGTGGGAGCCGTCGCAGGGCTGATTCCGGTGGGCGCCGGCGCGGCCGCCCTCCTCGATCCGCTTCGTCGGGGCACCCGCGACACCGGAATGGTGCGCGTCACGCGTTTGTCGGCCATCCCACTCGACGGGAGCCCCAAGAAGTTCACCGTCGAGGCGGACCGCACCGACGCCTGGTCCACGTACGCCAACACGCCCATCGGGGCCGTCTACCTCAGGCGTACCGACGACGCGGTCATCGCGCTGAACGTGGTCTGTCCCCACGCGGGGTGCTTCGTCCGTCACCTGGCCGACGAGGGTCGTTTCTCGTGTCCGTGCCACAACAGCAGCTTCGATCTGGACGGTGAGGTGAACAACGCGTCGAGCCCGTCTCCGCGGGCCATGGACGCTCTCGCCGTCGAGGTCCGCAACGGCGACGAGGTGTGGGTGCGGTTCGAGAACTTCCTCCCCGGACGGGAAGAGAAGGTGCCCGTCTGACCGGGCCCCGACCTCCCCACGCCCTGAATCGAATGACGAAGCTTCTCGACTGGCTCGACGACCGCACCGGCTACCGGGGGCTCCTCAACGGCGCCCTCCACGAGCACATCCCCGGAGGTGCCCGATGGCGCTATGTGTGGGGGAGCACCCTCACCTTCGCCATCGCCGTCCAGTTCGTGACGGGGATCGTGCTCTGGGCCGCCTACAGCGCCAACGCCCAGGGCGCATGGGAGAGCGTCTACTTCATCCAGAATCAGATGCTCGGAGGGTGGATCGTCCGGGGGATCCACCACTTCATGGCCCAGGCCACCATCGTGCTGCTGGTGCTCCACCTCATGCAGGTCATGATCGACGGAGCGTACCGGGCGCCGCGCGAGGTGAACTTCTGGTTCGGCCTGCTCCTCCTCTTCCTCGTGCTGGGGCTGTCGCTCACTGGATACCTCCTGCCCTGGGATCAGAAGGGGTACTGGGCCACCAAGGTGGCCACGAGCATCGCCTCCATGACGCCGGTCATCGGCCCGTCCCTCCAGCAGCTCCTCATCGGCGGCGCGGAGTACGGCCACCTCACCCTCACGCGGTTCTTCGCCCTCCACGCCGGAGTCCTGCCGGCGGCGATGGTGGCCCTCATCGTGGGCCACGTGTACCTCTTCCGCCGCCACGGTGTCACCGTGCCCGAGGGCGCGGAGAAGGCCCCCGACGGCAACTTCTGGCCGGACCAGGTCCTCAAGGACGGGGTGGCCTGCCTCGTCGTCATGGCTACGGTGCTGGGCCTGGTGCTGTGGACCGGAGGAGCCCACCTGGGAGCACCGGCGGATCCGACGGAGCCGTACTCGGCTGCCCGCCCGGAATGGTACTTCCTCTTCCTCTTCCAGTGGCTCAAGTACTTCCCCGCCGGCTGGGAGGTGGTAGGCGCCCACATCATTCCCGGTTTGCTGGTGGGCGTCATCGCCGCCATGCCCATCCTCGGGAAATGGCGCCTGGGCCATCGCTTCAACCTCGGCTTCATGGTGGCCCTCCTCGCCGGTGTGGGCATGCTCACCTGGTTGGCGAGGGCCCAGGACGCCGCCGATCCGAACATCGTGCAGGCAAAGATCGAGGCTGATGAGCGCGCCGCCCGGGTGGAGGAGCTGGCGGCGTCGCCGGCCGGAATCCCGCCCGAGGGAGGCCTGGCCCTCCTCCGGTCCGACCCGCTCATCCAGGGTCCGCAGATCTTCGCCGCCCGCTGCTCGAGCTGTCATCGCTTCGAGGGCCACGACGGTCTCGGAGGCATTCCCTCCGACGAGCCTTCGGCGTCGGACCTGGCGGGCTTCGGAAGCCGCGGCTGGGTGCAGGGCATTCTCGATGCCGACCGGGTGGCCACCAGCGAGTACTTCGGGGGCACGGACCACGCGCGCGGCCGAATGGTTCGCTTCGTCCAGCGCGGTCTCACCCAGCTCACCGACGAAGAGCGGGCGGAGCTGCTGCCCAAGGTGATCATGGCGCTCTCGGCCGAGGCCGGACTACCGCGCCAGGCGGCTGCCGACGCCGCCGACGCCCAGACCATCGCTGAAGGTCGGGAGATCATGCAGAGCGAGCCGGTGAACTGCGTCCGCTGCCACCTCTTCCAGGGCGTGGGAGCCGACGACGACGCTCCCGTCCTCACCGGCTGGGGGTCGAGGGAGTGGATGATGGGGATGATCCACGACCCCACCCAGGAGCAGTACTACGGGGAGAACAACGACCGGATGCCGTCGTTCGGGGTCGACGAGGACCTCAGTGAGACGGAGATCGGGTTGGTGGTGGATTGGCTCCGGCAGGACTGGTACGAGGCCCCCGCGTCGCGCTGACCAAAGTCGGTCCGCCGAAGGAACGTGCTCAAGAAGAAGCGGGCCGCCCCCTCGGGGAGCGGCCCGCCTTTTTTGTTCGAGGCCGGAGCGTCGCGGCGCGCCGGCTCCGCTACGCCTCAGTTGTTCTCGGCGCCCTCGGCGACCCAGGTCTTGAGGACCTCGAGCTCTTCGGGTGAAACCGGATCGCCCTCTTCGGGCATGTCGCCGGACTCGATCATGTCGATGAGGAGGCTGCCGGAGGGATCGCCGGGCTCGACGACGGTTCCGTAGTCCGATCCGGCCATGACGCCCTCGTAGGTGTCCAGGCGGAGACCCAGCTCGGTGTTCGACTCGCTGTGGCACTCCCAGCAGTACTTCTCCAGGATGGGCATCACTTCCGCCGAGAAGCTCACGGGCTCGTGGGCCGCCACGACGGAGACGTCCGCCCGCGAGGAAGCGACGTCGGACTGCACGGCGAGACCGACACCGGCAACGACGGCGAGGGCGGTGATTACGTCGGGGCGGAGAAGCCTGGTCGTCCTAGTTCCTTCGGCGAACAGCCGTCGCCAGAACATCGGTGGGCAGAAGCTGAAACTGCTGTAGACTGGGACTTTTACTGACACCGGACCAGCCCGGTTCCGTTGAAGTACCCACTTCACGGCTCCCGGCCGACCCGTCGACTCTGCTACGTTACGCTTCCATCGCGTCGCCGAAGACCCGTCGACGCCCCCTCCTGATGACGCACGGGATGACACCATGAAGAACGGCGCCCACCTTGGCCACATCGCGTTCCTGCCCGCCCTCCAGATGGGCCTCGTGGCCCTCGTCCTCGGCGGCTGCGCCGACTCGGCCGGGGAGATGGCGGAGGATCAGCTGACCCCCGAGGCCCAGGAGGCGCGCGTCGCCCTCGACCCCACCGCCGAGGGGGAACTCCCGCCGGCCATCATCGGCGAAGGGGGAGCATTGGAGGGAGTCCCCCTCCACTACGTCAACGGCGACACCCTCACCACCGGGTATCTCGCGGTGCCGGAAGGTGCCGGACCCTTCCCGGCGCTGGTCATCATCCATGAGTGGAACGGCCTCGTGGATCGCGTCCGCCAGGTCGCCGACGACTTCGCCGCCGAGGGGTACGTGACGCTGGCGGCCGACCTCTACCAGGGTCGTACTGGAAGTAACCCGGAAGAGAACATCGCGCTGGTGCAGGAGACCCAGGCCGACATGCCCGCGGTCATCTCCAACCTGAACGCGGCGGTGGCGTACCTGCGGTCACGCCCCGACGTGACCGGGCGCGTCGGCGCCATGGGCTGGTGCTTCGGAGGGGGCATCGCCCTCTCCTTCGGTCTCGACGGCGACAACCACGAAGCCACGGCCATCTTCTACGGCCGGCTCGTGGACGATCCCGACGTGTTGGCGGGCATGGATCACGAGGTCTATGGCACCTTCGCTCGCCTCGATGGAGGCCCCTCGCCCGAGCAGGTGGTGGCCTTCGAGGGAGCCCTCGACGCCGCCGGCATCGAGCACGACCTGCACATCTACGACGACGTGAACCACGGATTCTGGCTCCGTGTCGACGGCGCCCCGGAGAGGCGGACCGTCGCCGCCCAGGGAGCGTGGGAACGGCTGAAGGACTATCTGGGCAGGACGCTGGGAGGGTAGAGAAGGAGGACCGGAAGGACGGGGCAGGAAGGCAGGGAGAGCAGCGACGAGCGGTGGAGCGCCCGCGGGAATCAGCCCCTCCGCAGCCTCCGCCGCTTCTCGCGTCGCTCCTGCCGCTTTCGACGGCGGGCGTCCCGCGCAGTCTCGCCCGGGTAGCGCACGGTGACGTCCACGCCGGCCATGAGCGCGACGCCGGTCACCCGGAGGGTCGGGCGATGGGGGTCGGACGAGGACTCGAGGTCCGACTCGTGGTCGAAGCCGCCCAGGAGCGCGATGCCGCGGCTCTCCACGTGGATACCCGGCGGCACGATGATGTCCACGCCTCCCCAGAACGAGAAGACCTGCACCTCCGTCACCCCGGGCCCGAACACGGCTTCGCGGAAGTCAAGCTCGACACCGCCCATGACGGCGATGGCGTAGTTCTTCCGCGCCGGAGTCCAGCGCCCGCGCCGGCTGGTGCCGCCCATGGCCGCCACGACGAACTCGGTGTCGTCAACGCGGTCCGACGACGTGATGGTGTACTCGCGGGGTGCGGTCAGATCGAAGCTCGACGATTCTTCCCGCACCGCCGGTAGGTCCCCTCCACCGGGCAGGTCCTGGAGGAGCTCCTTCAGCTGATCGGAGGTCGAGGCCTTGTGGGCCACCTCCACCCGCCGCTCGAACTCGTCGAT
>CALJKZ010000127.1 GCA_937983085.1 uncultured Gemmatimonadales bacterium | reverse complement strand
TTTGTGAAGAGGGCGTCGTCTCGGGAGTGCCTGCCGGTACGTACACACGTTCGGTTCTGAACAAGCGGTACGCACTTCGGGGTCTAGAGGCATTGCGCGCCCGGCCTCAGCTCAGGGCTGACCCACAGAGTCTCTGGTTAGAAGCGTCAGAGGGTAGCGGCATCCAGTCGAATTCCCAGATGGAGGTCCTCACCGCCCTCTGGGATCTCGGGCTCGTCCGCTAGGCGAGACCTGGGGGATTACGGCTGCTCTGAGAGATGGTCGGCGCGCCGCTCCCTGCCTCCGCGCGCTCTTCGCCCTGGCTCCCTCCTCGCTTGCTCACCAGCGGCGGACCAATCAACCTGAGAGCCGGCTTAACCTGCACTGGGAGTAAACGATGGCCCGTCTGGCCACGGCTGAACCTGTACTCAATGCTGCGGCTCGATGGCGGGAGGACTGCCTTCTCGGTGCGGGCCCCATCTTGACGAGAGAGTCGCTTTGCACGCGTGAGAACGCCGAGGCTCTTCAGAGGCACTACTCGCACAATCTGGACGAGGGCGAGTGTTACTTCTTCCAGAAGTTTGAGAGCCAGCTTTCTGACGCGCCTGCCGAAGCTGTAAGGCTGGCTGCTGAGGTGCTCTGGGTGATCTACCTGATCATTTCGAGCCGCGCGTCGTCCGGTGCCACGAAGCGCCTCCACATCAAGAACGTGTTCGGGTGGTCCGGTGCCGAGATTTCGGAGGATCATTGGGCGTTGGGCGATGTCCTGGATCAAGGTGTCGCTCACCCTGGCACGGCCTACCAGACTCATCGCTGGCGAGAGCTCGTCTTCTTCATCGACTTCCTGCTTCGGTGGACCCCATTGAGTTTGGAAGAGCGTGGGAGGCTCCTAGGCGACCCCTGGGCGTTTTCCGAATGGCTGGATGGCGTTGAGGGAGCCTCGAAGAGGCAGCTTCCGCATGTCATTTGCTTTCTCCTCTTCCCCGACTCCTTTGAGCGCATCGCTAGCAGTCGCCACAAGGAGCGAATTGTAGAAGCGTTCTCAGATCACCTGGGTGACTCGGTAGCGTCTGAGTATTCGACGCGGACCGAGCTGGACAAGGCCGTGCTGACCGTTCGGGAAGCCATGGCGGGCGAGTATGGGCAAGACCTTGACTTCTATAAGGACGGCCTTGCCGAGGCGTGGAAGCCTAAGAAAAGGGACCCCCCGCCAACACCGCTTAAGGAAGATGCCGCTTGGGTGCACGAGCAATTCGATGGCCACCGAGTTTGGATACTCGCGGCCGGCGAAGGCGGAAGACTCTGGGGTGACTTCAGGAAGGAGGGGATCGCTGCGATCGGCTGGGACAGCCTCGGGGACCTGAGTACCTACTCCAATCGCGACGAACTTGCCGCGGCAATTACGAAGGAGTCTGGGAATCCCAACCCGAAGAACGACTCCCTGGCGCTCTGGGAATTCGCGCAGATCATGGAGCCCGGAGACGTCATTATTGCGAGGAAGGGCGGCGACCACTTGGTCGCACACGGGGTGGTTACGGGGCCCTACGTCTTCGATGAGGACCGCGCTGAATATCAGCACACACGGACCGTCGACTGGACCCCCGTGGACAACTGGCGCTGTCCCCCGGATCGTAAGCCGGCCATCAAGACGCTCACGGACTTCACCAAGTACCCCACGTGGGTTCGAGACGCATTTGGCTGGCTAGAGGGCAACGAGAAGCAGTCGCATGGCGAAGGGCAGATCGAGCAGAGCTACACGCTCGAAGATGCGTTGGAGGGTCTCTTCATGACCAAGCAGCAGCTGCAGGAAGTCCTCGATTCGCTTGCCCAGCGGAAGAACCTGATCCTGGAAGGCCCTCCGGGTGTCGGGAAGACCTTCATCGCCCGTCGGGTGGCTTGGGCCCTGATCGGTAGGAGGGCCAAGGAGAACGTTGAGTTCGTTCAGTTCCATCAGAGCTACGCGTATGAGGACTTCATTCAGGGCTTCCGTCCGAATGCCGACGGCGGGTTCGAGCTGCGGAACGGCGTCTTCTACCGGTTCTGTGCGAAGGCTGGGGCATCGGACGAGCCGCACGTCTTCATCATCGATGAAATCAACCGGCGCAATCTGAGCCGGAGCTTCGGCGAGCTCATGCGCCTCATCGAAGCGGACCAGCGTGGCCCCGACCATGGAGTCCCCCTCACCTATTCTCCCGACGGTGAGCTTTTCTATGTCCCTGACAATGTCCATGTCTTGGGCATGATGAACACAGCCGACCGCTCGTTGGCGATGGTGGACTACGCGCTCCGCCGTCGGTTCGCCTTCGTTAGCCTCAAGCCCGCGTATGGGAGCGAGACGTTCACTCAGTTCTTGCTCGATGCCGGGGTGGAGGAAGGCGTCGTTCGAGCGATCGAACAGCGTTTTCGCTCACTGAACCAGTCCATCCGCCACGACGTTCAGAACCTCGGCCCCGGCTTCGAGATCGGGCACAGCTACTTCGTTCCGTCGGGGGATGAGACCTCACTCGACGAGCACTGGTATCGGTCGATCGTCCGGACGCAGGTGCTGCCACTACTCAGTGAGTACTGGTTCGATCGGCCACAGGTGCTGGCTCGTTTCTCCACCGAGTTGGAGCTCTCGTGATCCCGATCAAGAACCTCTACTACCTCCTCTGTTACGCGTGGGACAGCGTCGAGGAGGCTGGAGCTGCCGACGTCCAGGAACTGGAGGACTTCGATCGGATCGAGGACCTGTTCGGGACCATCCTCTCGCGCGGAGTCACACGGATGGCGAGGCGAGGCCTGGACCGTAGCTACATCGACTTCGAGGAAGAACTGGCTGGCGTCAGAGGGAAGATCGAGCTCGGAGAAACGATCAAGCGGACCTCGTTGGTGAGACAGCGGTTGGTCTGCTCGTTTGAGGATCTCTCCCCCAACGTGATTCACAACCAGATCATTGCATCTACGCTCGACGTTCTCGCCCGTCACAAGCGCCTGGACCGGAACGTCAGATCGGAGGTTAGACTCGCCATATCGAGAATGAGAGGCGTGTCGATTGTCCCGCTTTCACGTCAGGTATTCTCTCGTGTCCATCTCGATCGCAATCGACGGGCGTATCGATTCCTGATCAATGTCTGCCGTTTGTTGCATGACACGCACATGGTCGATCAATCCACGGGCGAGAGCCGGTTCATCAGAGTCGATCTCGAGCGGCTCACGATGTGGCGCGTCTTCGAGAACGTCTCCGCCCGGTTCTACCGGAAGGAGCAGGGCGAGTACCGCGTACGGGCCCACACGCGAGGCGACTGGTATGAGCTCGGGACACGGGGGCCGGCTTCGGAGGGGCGGGTGCCGATCATGAAGCCAGACCTTCTCTTGGAGAGTGAGGCTCGCCGAGTCATTCTCGACACCAAGTACTACAAGGACGGTGGACTAGGTGATGAGTCGCACGCCAAGCTCGATTCAGGGAATCTCTACCAGCTCTTCGCATACGTGGTAAACAGAGAGCGGACTCACCCCAACGGGCCGACTCACGAGGGCATGCTTCTATACCCAACTGTGGGTGCAGAGACCCGAGTGGACTTCACGACGCACGATCTTCGATTCCAAGCGAAGTCGGTGGATCTCAGTCGCCCGTGGAGGGAGATTCACAAGGCTATGCTCGGGGTCCTGAACTGAGCCCCCCCTATCGCGCTCGATCGGCAAACAAACACGTGAGTTCGCAGGAGATTGGTCATGAGCTATGACGCCCAGGTCATCGAGGTGCTTGTCGCCTCACCGGGCGACGTAGCCAAAGAGCGTCAAGCAATTCAAGAGGCGATCCAAGACCTCAACGCGTCTTACTCCAAGTCCGGCGGTGTGCACCTCGTCGCGGTCGGATGGGAGCGGTATGCCACACCCGAGCTCGGGGATCGCCCGCAGGAGATCCTTAACGATCAGTTCGTGAGGCACTGCGACATGCTGATCGCAGTCTTCTGGCACCGGTTGGGTACACCAACGGGCGCGGCGGATTCGGGCACGGTGGAGGAGATCCGGGAGATGATGGAGCTAGGCCGCCCGGTAATGGTTTATTTCTGCGACCGCGACGTGCCAAGTGACGTCGATACAGCCCAGCTTGAGCAGCTGCGAGCTTTCCGGAGTGAGATGGAATCGCAGGGGATCGTCGACTCGTTTTCCACGGCGGAAGACCTTCGGATGCGCGTGTCCCGCCACCTCTCCTCGCGACTCGTAGAACTGGTCCGGTCGCCTGCGCAAGAGGAGCTAGTTACGCCGGGGACGCAGAGGACTTCGGTCATGCAGGGCGTGGCGAAGGTCGCTCGGCGGGCCGCCGAAGTTTATACGCCTCACGGAGGGCGAGTCTCGATAGGGACGGGTGTTCAGACGAGCGGCGTCGCGATCGCTTCTGCCATCCAGAGTGCCGACACTCTCGAGGCGCGAGGAATCGCACTTGCGCGAGAGGCCGCGGCAGGAAGCTCCGGGAACGTCGGGGACGGAAGCAAGCTTGCGGTGATCTTCGGTTCTGCGCTTTTCGAAGCGGGTGCGGCTCTACTCGAGCAGGGCATCCGTCAACGCGACTTGGTCCATGAGCTCGACCAAGCGTTCGAGTGTGTCGACGCACATCTGCGAGGCCTCGTGGTCGAGGGAGCATCTCGGGATCTATTGAGGGCGACCGCGAGCACCGCGTCCGGGGATGCATTGGTGGCTGATCGCCTGCTCGCAGCTCTAGAGGCGGCCGGCGACGGGGGGGTGGTCACGGTGGAGCGCGGTCCGAGAGACGAGAGCGGCGTAGATCTGATCGAGGGCTTTGAGTTGAGCTCCGGCCTGATGTCCGCTGAGTTCATCACGGACCAGGAGCAGCGAGCGGCGGTGCTGGAGGAGCCCCTCGTGCTGCTACACGATCGAAGGATCGGCAGCATGAAGGACTTGCTGCCAGTACTCGAGAAGGTGGCCCAAACAGGTCAGCCCCTCCTGATAGTGGCGCAGGATGTCGAAGGTGAGGCCCTGGCGACCCTCACTGTCAACAAACTGAGGGGCACCCTCATGGCCGTCCCGATCCGCTGGAGGGCAACAGGCGACTTTGCGTCCGAAGTGCTGGACGACCTCGCGGTCTTCACGGGAGGGCAGGTGATCTCAGAGACACGGGGGTTCAAGCTGGAGAACGCGGTGGTGAGCGATCTCGGCATCTGCGCCCGCGCAGTAGTGGAGAGCGATCGCACGCTCCTGCTGGAGGGGCAAGGTGATCGCGCGGCCGTCAGTGCCCGCGTCGCCCAGTTGCGGAGGCGAGAGTCCAGGGAAGACGGGCTCGAAAAGGAGCGGCTTACTGCGCGCATTGCGAGCTTGGGGGAACGCCTGGCGGTGGTTCGTACTGGCGGCGCCACGCATGCAGATGCCATAGAGGAGTATCACCGGCACGCATCCGCCCTCGCAGCGCTCGCAAGCGCGATGGAGGGCGGGTGCATTCCTGGCGCAGGTGCGGCTCTCGGCTCGGCAGCTACGCACCTGAAGGGGGCTGATGGGATTGACTCTTCGGCGGCAGAGGCGGTTCGGATCGCGCTCCTAGCTCCCATCATGGCACAGGCCCGGGTAGCTCATGCTGACCATGATTCGATAGAGACGCGGCTGACGGATGGACGTCACGGGCTGGATGTCGTCAGCGGATCGGTGGTGGACGTGGTCGATACAGGGCTGATGGATGCGGCCGATGTCCTTCTGTCTTCCCTTGCAAGGGGCTACCGCATGGCCCGCGGGGCGCTACTTACCTCCAGCTGGGAGCCCCAGGGGCAGTAACGAACGAGCCGGACGGAAGACCCGGGCGTTCGCCGCATGGCCTCTAGTGGTTGACCGTCGGTAGGTTCAGATATGCTCAAGGACCTCGCTCACGCCTCGGCCAACTTATGGTACCGTAGCTGGATCTGGTGAACACCTCACTGATGCGGCGGCCGCTGCGGAGCGCTACGTCACCCTGGTCTCGCTGTGATCTGGGCGGTCCGAGTTGTCCGGCGCGGTGCCATGTCCAAGTATGGGAACGAATCGCCGAGACGAGCGCACCTCAGCCCACCATCGGATGAGCTTAGTCAGGTCTAGACAACGCGTTGCCGACCACGGGGAGGTGTTCACCCCACCTTGGATGGTCGAGGCGATGCTTGACCTCGTGAAGGGCGAAACCGAGCGCATTGACGCGCGTTTCCTTGAGCCCGCGTGTGGCAGGGGGAACTTCCTCGTACAGGTCCTCCGCCGGAAGCTAGCCGTCGTCGAACTGAAGTACGGGCGCTCGGATTTCGAGAAGCATCACTACGCTTTGCTTGCGATCATGTGCATCTATGGGATCGAGCTCCTTGCCGACAACATCGTCGAGTGCCGGGCCAACCTGCTCGAGATCTTCGCCGAGTCCCTGGAGCTGGACGAATGCGACGACCTCTTCCGCGCGGCATACCACGTGCTGGGGCTGAATCTCGTTCACGGCGACGCGCTCGAGATGCAGACGCACGACGGGTCGCCGATCGCCTTCGCCGAATGGGGTTACCTGGGCCGTGGGAGGTTCCAGCGGCGCGACTTCCGACTCGACGTTCTCACACAGTCCGCCGCGTTCAGCGCAGAGGATTCGCTCTTCGCCCATGTGGGGAAACACGAGCTATTCTCGCCCGCTAGATCCTATCCGCCCGTGACGGTACGGGATCTGGCGGCAGGCTCAGCTATTGGCTCTGGGAAAGACGAATGAGTGGGCAGGCCCGCTTCGCCCTACGTGGGCGCAACCCGGATGTCCTCTCGTGCATCTCGAACCTCTCAAGCGATGAAGTATTCACCCCGCCAGAGTTGGCCAACCGCATGCTTGACACGGTGGCCGAGGCATGGGCCGCCGACCGCGACGGCGCCAACATCTGGGCGGATTCCTCGGTTCGGTTCCTCGACCCCTGTACGAAGTCCGGGGTCTTCCTGAGGGAGATCACGCGCCGGCTGACCGACGGTCTGAGCAGCGAAATCCCTGATCTTGAATCGCGGGTGGACCACGTCCTGACTCACCAGGTCTTCGGTATCGGTATCACGCAAATCACCAGTCTACTTGCCCGCCGAAGCGTGTATTGCTCGAAGCACGCCAACGGCGCGCACTCCGTTGCCCGCTCCTTCTCGAGCGCCAGCGGGAACATCTGGTTCGAGCGCACTGAGCACACATGGGATGACGGTCGATGCGAGTACTGCGGTGCGGGCCAGCAGACCCTCGACCGAGGCGCGGAATTCGAGACACACGCTTACCCCTTCATCCACACCACTGACATCACCACTCGTGTCAACGAGCTATTCGGAGTTGATATGCAGTTCGACGTGATCATCGGGAACCCGCCCTACCAACTCAGCACCGAGGGGCACGGCAATCAGGCGCGACCCATCTACCACCTGTTCGTAGAAAAGGCGTTTGAGCTCGACCCGCGCTACGCGGTGTTTGTGACGCCTTCGCGATGGATGGCTGGTGGTATGGGGCTGAACGACTTCCGCACTCGGATGCTGTCGGACAAGCGCCTGAAGAGCATTGTAGATTTCCCGAAGCTCTACGAGGCATTTCCAGGGGTGAAGATCCGCGGTGGGGTCTCCTACTTCGTCTGGGATCGCGAACACGACGGGCCTTGCGAATTCCAGACCATCTGGGATGGTAAGCCGACCACCCCGCCTGTCGCTCGCCACCTCGATGCCTACGACGTCCTCGTCCGGCGGAACCAAGCAGTGCCCATCCTCGAGAAAGTGCGCGCCCGAGGCGAGCCGACCTTGGACAAGCGTGTTTCGAGCCAGAAGCCGTTCGGGTTCGCCACGAACTACAGGGGGCGGCCTTCTTCCGACGGCCTAGCCGATCCAGTTCGACTCTTTGCCAACCAGCGCACAGCCTGGGTCGAGCGCGAGGCAATCGAGACGAAGCCCGAGTGGGTCGACCGCTGGAAGGTGTTAATGACTCGGATCCAAGGAACAAGCGCGGCTGTCGAGACCAAGTTTCTCAGCAAGCCAATCGTGGCGGGGCCAGGAACAGCCTGCACTGAAACCTATGTCGTAGCCGGGGAGTTCCAGACGCGAGAAGAAGCCCAGCGCTACGCCGGCTACCTCCGCACACGTTTCGTCCGCTTCTTGGTCTCCCTTCGCAAACCGGCACAGAACGCGCTACGGCCGGTCTACGCCTTCGTCCCTGACCTGCCGCTCGATCAGGAATGGACGGACGAGAAGCTCTACGAGCGATACGGCCTGACTGAGGACGAGGTCGCCTTTATCGAGTCCCGAGTGGCACCACATGACGACTCCGGCGACGCCGACGCACGCGATGACGGAGAGTAGGCCCGCAGTCGAGGAGATCTTCGCTCCGAAGCCCGAGGCTCGCCCCCGCATCTACGCCTACTCCATCGACGCGGATACACACGCTGGACTGTTGAAGGTCGGCCAGACCACACGCGACGTGAAACAGCGCGTGGCAGAGCAACTCAAGACTGCCGCGATCCAGAATTATCGGATCGAGCTCGACGAGGACGCCACGCGGGATGATGGCACGGTCATCACCGATCATGAGGTACGCGCGGCACTGGTCAAAAAGGGCTTCGACAACCCGCAGCTCGAGTGGATGCGCTGCAGTGTTGCTGACGTGCTCACCGCGCTGGGCGAACTACGATCGGGCACGCCCGTCATCGGCGCGCGTCACGAGAACTTCGCGATGCGCGACGAACAGGCTGAGGCTGTCCAGAAGACGCACGCGAACTTCCTCTCCATCTGGAAGGAAGACCCTAACGCCGTCCCCCGCTTCCTCTGGAATGCCAAGATGCGGTTCGGGAAGACTTTTACCACCTACCAGCTTGCTAAGAAGCAGCACGCGCGGCGCGTTCTTGTCGTCACTTTCAAGCCCGCCGTTGCTGACGCGTGGCAGACCGACCTTGAATCGCACGTGGACTTCGACGGATGGGAATTCCACTCCCGTGTAACCGGGACGGACCCGGACGCTACCGACCCCGACACGCCGCTCGTCTACTTCGGTTCGTTCCAGGACCTACTGGGAAAGGACGACGCCGGCAACATCAAGCCCCGGAACGAGTGGTTGCACACCATTAACTGGGACTTGGTGGTCTTCGACGAATACCACTTCGGCGCATGGCGAGAGACTGCGAAGGAGCTGTTCGAGGGGGAAGAGGACGCGGGAGCCGAGGCCAAGGCCGAGTTCGGCACAACGCTTTCCGGGCGTGCGACAAGGGATTTGACGATCGAGGACTTCAATGAGGACTTCGAGGAACTCTCCGAAGACGAATCCGACTTCCTACCCATTACCACGAGGGCTTACCTCTACCTCTCGGGCACGCCCTTCCGCGCGCTCGCCACGGGCGAGTTCATCGAAGAGCAGATCTTCAACTGGACCTATACCGATGAGCAGCGCGCCAAAGAGGACTTTGGGAAGGAACATCCTGACGAGCCGAATCCGTACGCCACTCTGCCTCAGCTGCGCCTGCTCACCTACCAGATGCCGGACGAGCTGCTGGCAATCGCAAGTGCTGGGGAGTTAGACGAGTTCGATCTGAACTCGTTCTTCGAGGCCAAGGGCAAGGGTGCCGAGGCGCACTTCACCCACAAGAACGATGTCCAGAAGTGGCTCGACATCATCCGCGGCGGATACATGCCACGGGCTGTGGAGCACCTGAAGACAGGCACCAGCCCGCCCTTTCCTTATTCGGATGTGCGCCTACTGCCCTATCTCCAACACTCGTTCTGGTTCATGTCCAGCGTCGCGTCCTGTCACGCGATGGCGAACTTGTTGGGCGAGAAGCAGAACGCTTTCTGGCACGACTACAATGTGGTCGTTGCAGCCGGTGCCTCGGCGGGAATCGGGCTCGACGCGCTTCCACCGGTCCGGCATGCGATCGGGAAAGGCTTCGACACCAACGCCATCAGGATTTCGTGTGGCAAGCTCACCAAGGGTGCCACCGTCCCACAGTGGTCTTCGATACTGATGCTCCGGA
>CALJKZ010000126.1 GCA_937983085.1 uncultured Gemmatimonadales bacterium | reverse complement strand
CGTAGAGCACCCCGCCCCCGCTCCCCTCCGACAGCGCAGGCTCCCGGCGCCGCAGCTCGTCTCCATCCACGACTTCCGGGTGGTAGCCGTACCGTTCGATGATGGCGGCCTCCTGACGGGCGTGCTCGAGCCCCGACGGCGTCGAACAGACGTCGTAGTAGCCGTCGCTCCGGAACTCGCACTCGATGCGCTCCTCCTTCAGCAGCGCCTCGAAGAGCGCGAGGGCATCCATGCCCAAGGGAGCCATGACCTTCATGGCGTGCTCCACGTGGTCCTCGGTGCAGTAGCGTGCGAAGCCCAGGAGCCAGCGCCATAGCCGGGGATCCCACCGTGGCCGGATGTAGAGCGGGCTCGAAGGATCGAGCATCTGACGTACGGCCGCCGAGATCCGGCCCGGCCGATTCAAGGGCGGGTGCCCGGCGGACACCGTGCCCGCGTTGCCCGACGACGCTCCGGCGCCCACATGGTCCCGCTCGAGGACGGTGACGGCGGCGCCGGCTCTTGCGAGGTAGTAGGCGCACGACATGCCGATGACGCCGCCACCCACCACGAGGACGCGCGGGGCGGACCCTGCCGGTTTGGAGGTCCCCCTGCCCGAGGGCACCCGGCCTGGGGATCCAGCACGACCTTGACCGAGCCCGTCTTCCGGTGGTGCGCCGCCGCCGACAGCGCGTCCCGGTACTGCCCGAGCGGATACACGTGGGTCACCAGATCCTCGACCGGGGCCCCGGTCTCCAGCATCATGTCGTGGGTAATTTGGAACGTGTGTTCTATTTTGCCCCGCCACTCCTCATCGCCGTAGCACTGGAAGCCCTTGATCTCGAGCTCCCGAGCCCAGACGAAGGTGAGGTCGAGCTTGGGGATCTCGGCGGCGCAGCCCAGGAGGACGATTCGACCCCGGACGGCGGCATAGCGCAGGCCCTGCTTGATGGTCTGCTCGCTCCCGACGCAGTCGAAGATCAGGGGAAAGCCACCGCCCATGTAGACCTCGTCGCCGACGATGGGCATGTACGCCTGGGCGCCGGTCGCCACGAGGGCATCGCGGGCCTCGTCGCCTGGCGTCACGACCCCGCTGGCGCCGAGTGCCCGGGCCAGGGCCTGCTCGTGGGGTCGCTTGACCTGCGCGACGATCTCCCCCTCGTACCCGGCGGCTCGGAGCGCCCACACGACGCCCAGGGCGATGGGCCCGCTTCCGATGACCAGAACCGGACCGGCCGGGAAGGGGCGCGAGCGGAGCGCCGCGTGCAGTCCCACGGCCAGGGGCTCGATGAGCACGGCCGCGTTGTCGGTCATGGCGTCCGCCACGGGGAAGAGTTGCTCTTCGTGGGCGATCATCGCGTCGCTCCACCCGCCAGGGAGGCTCGAGTGGTATCCGACGATCAATCCCCGCTTGATGGGCTCCCCGTCGATGAGGGTCTCCCCCTCCTCCCCGGCCCGGGTGCAGGTGGAAGGGAACCCGTCGCGACAAGACGTGCACAGCTGGCCCGGATAGCCGCGCATGACGCACGAGATGCTCGGCTCCACCGCCACGCGCTGACCGACCTCTACGCGCGTCACGGCCGAGCCCACCTCCACCACCCTCCCCACGACTTCGTGGCCGAGCACGGCGGGAAAGGAGCCGAAAGGCTCCATGGCCGGGCTCGACTTGTACGTGAGGTTGCCGATGTCGGAGCCGCAGATCCCCGACTTGAGGACCTCCAGCCGCACCCACCGGTCCCCGGGAAGGCCCGGCGTCACCACGTCCCCGAACGTCACGCCGCTCAGCCCGCCGAACGTCGCCGCCTCGGTGAAGCGTCCGAGGCTCTTCCCCGCCAGGTACGACGGAATGGTCACGTTGAAGGTCACCGCACGCATCGGCTCGGCCTCTCGATCACGGAGCTTCTCCGGAAAGCGCTTGAAGGATACCCCGGAGGGGACCCGGGGCGCGGCCCATGAGGCCGGCCAGGGTCAGGACGACGGCAACGATGGCAACGGCCCACCACATCATCGGACTCTGGCGCACCGCATCGACGAAGAGGCCGGCGGCGGCCCCGGCCGCTCCGACGAGCGAGATCATCCGGCTCCGTAACGTCAAGTCGGACGCTGTCTTGGACATCGCGGACCCGCGAGCGTGGGCTGGGCGAGCCGGAGTCCTCCTCGCGACGGGCCCGGCGGCGGTCACCGACTCGAGGGCGCGCCTCGGCTGCGCGTCCTCGGGGAAGGCCTCGCCTTCGGCCTCCGCGTAGTCCGCCCACGCGTCGTCGTCCTCTTCACCTACGAACAGATCGTGGTCCAGGACCTTCTGGGCGCGCTTCTGGTCTCCGGCCGACACCCAGATGGTGGCCGAGTTCGTGGCCGACAGGCCCAGGGTCGGATCCTCGATCTGGAGGCGATACGGAATGCCGGCGTCGCGTAGGAATCCGGCGGCGAACTCCGCCTCATGGCGGTAGTTGAAGCTGGCCAGAGGAACCTGCTGCAGCTTCCAGTCGGTCATGTGTCGCCACCCGCGTACGGCATCAAAGCTCCTTGCGGTAGCACACGATGCGAATCACTTCCTCGAACCCCGCGGCCAGGTGAAAGGCTCCGCTTTCCTCGTTGTCCAGCGCACGATCGCTCGCGAACTCGGTGCACCCGCGGCTGCGCGCCCAGGCCTCACCGGCCATGACCAGGCCCCGGGCGTGGCCCGCGCGCCGGTGATCGGGCTCGACGTAGATCCCCTCCAGGAATCCCACCGGAGACGAGTCGCACCCCTCGGCGTAGCGCCTCATGCCGACTTCCGCGAACCCGATGACCCGCCGGTCCGCGGTCTCGGCGACGAGGCACGTGGCATCATCCGGTGGATCGGCGAAGTACGACGCGATCTCGGGAGGATGGTCCTCTGCGCCGTCCGACCACAGCGCCGTTCTGAGCCGGATCCATGCCGGGCCGTCGTCCGGCACCGCCGGCCGGATCCTGAGCTCCACCGCTAGACTCTCACCGCGGGCCCTGCGTCCTCACCGCCCCGGACCCAGGATCACGGCGTTGATGAAGAGGAGCTGGGTGGTTTCGGTGTACGCCCGGTAATTCGGGTCTTCGGCGAAGGCGATGATCTGCCCCGCACCTCGGCCCTCGTGCATGAGGAACGCCTTGGAGGCGAGTTGGGGCCTCGCTTCCTCCCAGACGATGCCGCTGAGTACGAGGTCGTCCAGTTCACCGTACCGCCCGACGTTCGTGCCGTCGTCGAGGGTCAGAGGACGGAACACCCGGGACCCCTCCACGAGCACCCCGATCTCACCGTCGGTACCCGCCGACAGCCAGTGATTCTGATCGAGGATCACGCGCAGAATGGCGCCGGGAACGCTCTCGGGTGATTCGTCGTCCGGAACGATCTCGTCGAGGTAGTCGATGGGCTGCTCCGGCGTTCCGCCCGACGGCGGATCGTCGTCGGACGCCCGTCCGCCCCGACGCTCCACCACCGTCGAAAGGAGACCTTCGCTCGCAGCCCACCGGGTGGAGTTGCCCATGGTGATGAGGGTGCCTCCGTTGGACATCCAGCTCCGGAGCTCTCCCAGGAGCCCCGAGCCCACAGCCCCGGAGTAGTTCCCGCTGGGGAAGACGATGACGTCGAAGTCGGCGAGATCGGCGCTGCCCAGGCTCGAGGCCCGCACGGCGACCGTCGGTTGGCCATACCGTTGTTCGAGGACGTATCGCGCCCAACCCACCGAGTACGTCGATCCAGGGGAGTCGTACACGAGCAGCACTCTCGGGGCGCGTAGCGCTCGGACGCTATTGGCGCCCAGTGAAGCTCCCGCCTCTACGTACGTGCCGTCGATGGGGACGACCTCGGCACCGTGTCGGGCAGCGATCTCCTCGAGCTCGGCACGCAGATCGGGGCCGTTCTCCGCCACCCGGACGATGGCGGTGCCTACGGGGTAGCTGCGTCCCCCCAGGGTGAACGCCTCACCGGCCGCCCGGATGCGAAGACCCACCCGGAGTCCCTCCACCACCGCCTCGGCGGCCGCGGTTCCCCAAGGAAGCAGGTAGCCTACTCCCGCCTCGGGAAGCATGGTTGCGGAAGCCGGGGGCCGCGTGCCCGACACCGCCTGGCCCGCGGCGCCGGTAGCGTCGTCCGCCACGAGCACCTCCACATCCCAGAGGAGGGACTGGCTCCACGACGTCAGGTCGTAGATCTCGTCGCCCTCCCGCCGAGCCCGTCGTTCGATCTGCCTCTGGACGAATGCCTCGTCCATCTGCACGTGGTCGTCGAGGAGGTTCCGGACGAACCGGTGCGTCGGCTGATCCATGGGAACGATGTACGTGCCTCGTACCGGCAGGTCGCGCCCAGCCACCCGTACCGGACCGGTGGGCTCCCGGACGTCGATGCCGTTCTCGACGAGCATCCGTGCGAGTCGCTCGGCCATGGACGGATCGTGCGCCGAGTGGAGCACGTACTCCGCGGGACCGTCCTCTCCCAGCTCGATGCCCTCCCGGCGGAAGTCGTAGTAGTCGCGAAGGATCCGCTCCCTGTTACGCGCCGCGGTCTCGGCGGTGGTGAGGGCCGCGACGAAGTGGTGCAGCACGCCGTCACCGTAGGTGAGGAGGTCGCCGTCGCTCTTGCGCAGCACCAGCGCCCGTGCGGAGGCCTGCTCGTACGTCATCCCCAGGGCCCCCTGGTTCATGGGCCACATGTCGACGTACCCCGGATAGAAGAGGTCGTAGACGTCGCGGTTGAAGTAGGCGAAGCCCCGACGATCGAAGACTTCGGCGTTGGCGCGCCCGAAGAGGTCCATCTGGGCGATCTGCCGCTCCCCGTACCACGGGTTCTCAGGGGGAGCCGTGGGCGGGAAGAAGTAGGTCGAGTTGCCGCCCATCTCGTGCAGGTCGGCCACCACGTGGGGATGATACTCGAGGAAGACGTCGACCTTTCCGCTGGTCTCGGGCTGACTCTGGATGAAGAGATCCCGGTTCAGGTCGAAGAGGTAGTGGTTGACCCTGCCGCCGGGCCACGGCTCGTCGTGTTCGGCCGAATAGCTCTCCACGTTGGGCCACCGGGCGCGGGACATGGTGGTGTGCTGGACGAAACGCGCCCGGCCGTCGGGGTTCTCCACGGGATCGATGAGCACCAGGCTCTCGTCGAAGATCACGTCGACGGCCGGATCGTTCTGCGCCGCCAGGAGGTGGTAGGCCTCCGCCATGGCTGCTCCGGTACCGCTGATCTCGTTGCCGTGCACCGCGTGCATGAGTGCCGTCACCACGGGAAGGCGCCCGATGAGCTCCTCCACCTCCGCGTTGGAAAGACCACGGACCGCCGACAGACGGGCCAGGTCGGCCTTGATGGCGTCCAGATTCGCCATGCGCTCCGCAGAGCCGATGACCATGACCATCAGCGGCCGCCCCTCCCAGGTCTCGGCATATCGGATGAGGTGCGTGCGTTCCGGAGCGGCTTCCGCCAGCGCCTCGAAATAGCGCACCACGTCGTCGGGGTGGGTGACTTCCTCGCCGAAGTCGTGTCCGACCACCTCTTCCAACGTGGGGATGTCGGGGTCGTAGAGGGTCCCGGGGACGAACTCCTGGTCGGGAGTCGGGACCTGGATGAGAGCGGCGAAGAGCAGGGAGCCGAGCATCGTGTCAGCGTTCCGGAACGAGGGACGGTACGAGGGCCGCCAATATAGCCGGGAAGGCCCGCGTGTCGTAGCGTACGGCATGGCTTCCCGCTCTACGACCCAGCACCTCGTCCCCGCCTTCTTCGGCGTCGCCCTCCTCGCTGCTGCGTGCGGAGGAGGCCCGCCCGGTGGCGAGGGTGCGTCCGACGGGAGCGAGTCGGACCCGCAGCTCGTCTTCTGGGACGAGCTTCAGGACCTCTGCGGAGGGGCATACGCCGGTCGTCTGGAAGAGGCGGTCCCCCCCGACCACGGGTTCGCGGCCGCCGACCTGGTCATGCACGCCCACTACTGCGACATCGCCGAGGTGCGCATCGGATTCCATGTGGGTGAAAACCGTTCGCGGACGTGGGTCATCACCCCCACAGCGGCCGGCCTCGAACTGCGCCACGACCATCGGCACGAGGACGGATCACCCGACGCCATCACGATGTACGGCGGGGAGTCCCGGGGGATAGGCACGGAAACGGCCCAGGACTTTCCCGCGGACGCGCGTACGGCCGAGATGGTGCCCGAGGCGGCCACCAACGTGTGGACGGTGGAGCTCCACCCGGATAGCGCCTTCGTCTACGCCCTTCGGCGTGACGGCAGCGATCGACGCTTCCGGGTGTCGTTCGACCTCACCCGGGCCGTGGAGCCGCCGCCTCCGCCGTGGGGCTGGAGCCGCTGACGGTCGGCGGTATGAAGTCGCCTGCTCGCACGTATACTCCTCTGCCCTCGCGCGGAGGGGGCCGATGCAAGATCTTTTTCGGCGGCATTTGGTAGAATAGAGCCAATGAACGGGGCGGGTCGACAGGCGACCCGCCCGACCATGAGGATTCGTGCGGTACCTATGTTCTTGAACAGCATCAACAGAGAGTGCGGCCCATTCGGGCTCGCACGTTGCGGGCGCCTCGCGGCCTGTCTGGCCGCCGGAGCGTTCGCTCTGGCTGCAGCCACGCCCTCGGCCCACGGCCAGACCATCAACGGCACGTTGATGGAGGTGGAGACGAGCCAGCCCATTTCTCTCGGACTCATCATCATGATGACCGAGGCAGGGGATTCCATCACGTCCACCGTGACCAACGGCCAAGGTCAGTTCACCGTCGAGGCGGACGAGCCCGGGTCCTTCGTGCTGGTGGCCTCGGCTTTCGGTTTCAAGGAGACCGCCGCCGGCGTGTTCGAGCTCGGTGACGACGCGACCATGGACGTCCAGTTCCGGATCGCGGCGGCGCCCATGCCCATCGAAGGCATCCTCGTGTCGCTCCAACGTCCCGTGCTCGAGCACAATCTGGTGCGAAACGGCTTCGTTCGGAGGGTGACCCGAGGTCTCGGTCGCTTCATCACCCCCGCCCAGATCGAACGGTCTTCGGCGCGGACGGCGGCGGACCTGCTCCGGGGGATTCCGGGGGTGCACATCACCAACCCCGGGGGCTCCCTGGCGTCGTTCCAGGGCGACATGGTCCGGATGGTGAGTCAGAACGACTACTGCGCCCCGACCATCTACCTGGACGGCGCCCGGATCGCGCCCAACATGACGACGAACACGCCCTTGGATGCGCTGGCACCTCTCGGGACCATCGACGCCATCGAGGTCTATCGCAGGCCTTCCGAGGTCCCCATCGAGTACGGGATGACTTCGTCAGGAAACGCCGGTGGGCGAGGACCGTGTGGGGTCCTGGTGATCTGGACCAAGACGAGATAGTCGGGTGATCGCGGGGTCTCGCCGTCTCCTGGCGGCGATGGCCATCTGTCTGGGGGTCGGCTCCGCCTGCACGACGGGGGAGCCGACCCCTTCGTCGTTCCCCCAGGCCGACTCGCTCGTCGCGGCCTGGGTCGCGGCGGAGCGGGTGCCTGGCGCCGTCCTCCGGATCGAACGGGAGGGCAGGCTGCTCTTCGAGCAGGCGTACGGGTGGGCACGTCTGTACGACTTCGGAACCGGCCAGTACGAGGATGCCGCGGGGATCTCGCGTCGAGCCGATCCCGTGCCCATGTCCGCGGGCACCGTGTTCGACCTCGCATCGGTGACCAAGGTGATGGCGACGACGCTGGCCATGATGGTCCTCGTAGATCGCGGCGACGTCGATCTGGACGCGCCCGTCGTCCGCTACCTCCCGGACTTCACGGGAGAGGGACGCGACGAGATCACGACACGGCACCTCTTGACCCACACGTCAGGCCTGCCACAGTGGGTACCGACCTACTATCACGCGTCGAACGCCGAGGAAGCCTACCGGTACATCCTCACCCTGCCGCTGGAGTGGCCCGTGGGTGAAGGCCGGCACTACTCCGATCTGGGCTTCATGCTTCTCGGGAGACTCGTGGGGCAGGTGACCGGCGAGCCTCTCGACGTGTTCCTCGGCCAGGAGGTGTACGGTCCCCTGGGTCTCGGCAGCACAGGATTTCGATCCGGCACCGGAGGCACAGACGCCGATGCCGCTGCCCCCGCGTCGGGCATCGCCGCTACGTCCCACGGCAATCCCTATGAGCGCCGGATGGTCCACGACCCGGCCTTCGGATACGAGATCGCCGGCGACCCGGAGCGATGGAGCGAATGGCGCCAGAGAACCCTCGAGGGCGAGGTGAACGACGGGAACGCCCATCATGCGTTCCGAGGCGTCGCCGGGCATGCCGGCCTCTTCTCGACGGCGGCGGACCTCTCGGTCCTCCTGGCCCTCCTGCTCGACGAAGGGGAGCACGAGGGTACGCGTCACCTTTCAGCGGAAACGGTGCGCCTCTTCCTCACGCCCGCCGGGGCGGGTCAGGCCCTCGGCTGGCTGCTGCCGTCGTACGCGCCCTCCGGGAGCTTCGGGCATACGGGCTTCACCGGTACGTTTGTCCTCGGGGTGCCGTCCCAACGCCTTTCCATCGTGTTGCTGACGAACCGCCAGAACGTGGGCGTCGACGCCGAGACGCGGTACCCCGACATCGCACCGCTCCAGCGCGGCGTGGCGCAGGCGGTGAGCGCATCGCTCACGAATTGACGGGGTGTCCCGAGGAGCCAGTATGACGGAACGACGGAAGTTGGCCGGAGAAGAACTCGACCGCGCCCTGGAAGGGCTCGAGGGGTGGTCGGTGGTGGAGGGCAAGCTCCACAAGGAGTTCACCTTCGCCGACTTCGTGACGGCCTTCGGCTTCATGACCTCGACGGCCCTGGTGGCCGAGAGGATGAACCACCATCCCGAGTGGTTCAACGTGTACAACACGGTGAGGGTGGACCTGGCGACCCACGATGTGGGCGGCATCACCACCTGGGATGTGGAGCTGGCCCGCGCCATGGACGGCGCGGCGTCGCGCCTCGCGGGTTAGTCCAACCGATGGGAAAGCGCCGCACCGCTCTCGGTGCGGCAGCCCGCTGCGATGCGGGGTCCCTAGTGCCCTTCGAAAGCGCAGAGGGCGAACACGGAGCACCCCCGGTCCCGTAGGCGGTCGGCCCCGCCGAGCTCGGGAAGATCGACCACGAACGCCGCGTCGGGGACGCTCCCGCCGACACCCTCGATGAGTTCGATGCCGGCCAACGCGGTTCCACCGGTGGCGATGAGGTCGTCGAGAAGGAGCACCCGTGCGCCCTGGGGGATGGCGGTCGTGTGCATCTCGAGAACATCGGACCCGTACTCCAGCTCGTACTCCACGGCCACGACTTCGCCGGGCAGCTTTCCGGCCTCAAGATCGTGTT
>CALJKZ010000125.1 GCA_937983085.1 uncultured Gemmatimonadales bacterium | reverse complement strand
ATTGCCGCCTTGTAGCCGTTCGCAGTCGCGGTCGGAGCCCCGGTCCTCTTCGGCGCCCTCGGCGCTCGCTCCCACATCTCCGCGTTCGGCCTCGACGGCGACGGCGAGAGGGCGGAGGAGGCTGGGGGAGGTCTCGGAGACTTCCGCTACGACAAGCACCGCCTCGTACCCCTGGTCGAGCGCGTACCGTTCGTAGGGGGCGGAGGCTACGACGCGGGAGCCGGATGGCCCGTGGCACGCTTGGCCGGTGTGGGCGTCGGGGTGTTCATCTGCTACGAGTCGAGCTATCCGGAGGTTGCCCGTGCCCTTCGGTTGGCGGGGGCGGACATCCTGGTGAACATCACCAACGACGCCTGGCTCGGCGGCGCGGGTCCCACCCGGCCCACCGTCGCCCTCTGGCAGCACCCCTCCCACCTCGTCATGCGAGCCATCGAGGGGCGCGTGGGCATCGCCCGCTCGGCGGCAACCGGGATCTCCATGTTCGTGGATCCCCTCGGGCGTATCCACGAGGCCACGGAGGTGGGTACCCGGAGCGTCCGTGTCCACGAGCTCCACGCGGTGGTGGGACCCACGACGTACCACCGGTTCGGCGACGTGGTGGGTCGCGCATGCGCGGCGCTTTCCCTGCTCGTTCTCCTACGGCTCGGCTTCCTCCGGCATGGCCGTGGCGACCCTGGGGCCGGTGCCAGAGGTATCGCCAGCCAGAGGTAAACGACAACTTGCGCCCCCCCCGCACTTCGTAAGGTCTCTCTAGATGGATCCCCCCCGGGGTGCTCACCCCGACCCCAAGGCTCTGACCATGCCGGCTCGCCCCCTTGGGCGAACCCGCGACCTGTGCTCTACTCGCCGTCGTCGTGCTTGTCGGTTGCCAGCTGAGCGACGACGGTTCCTCGTCTCTTCGGGACACCCCGTCGGCCTGGCCTTCGTGCGAGATCGAACTAACGCTCTCCGTCCGAGTCGAAGACGCTGAACTGGGACCCACCGGTGCGACACCCTGGGTTACGTCCAATGGCTCCCGGATCTACGTCATCGACATCGGGAACCAGAGCACGATCCAGATCTTCGACGCCAACACGGGAGACTTCGTCGAGGAGATTGGACGAAGGGGCCAGGGCCCAGATGAGTACATGCACCTTGAGGGCATTCTGGCCGTCGATGACACCGTGTTCCTCTTCGACGGTGGCAACTCAAGACTCGCCGTATTGAACGACGCCCTCCAGCCCGTGCGCACCGCCCGCGTGGCTGTCAGTCCCTCGCCGTTGCAGCCCCTCACGTGGGTCGAGGGGATCGGCCTCCTGGCCATCGGGTGGTCACCGACTCCGCAGGGAGCCGGCCTTCCACTCCACCTGTTGGCCTCAGACGGGTCGATCGTCCGCTCCTTTGGGGCTTCGCTCAACGAGCCCGCCGGAGGGTCCGGCACCTTCTCGGCATGGCGGGTTGCGTCCCCCACGAGCGGCCCTCTTGTCTGGACCTCGAGAGTCAACCGCTATCTCATAGAAAGGTGGGACGTGCGGGACGGGTCCCTCGCGAAACGCATCCTGATCGATGCCCCGTGGCTTGACGACGCGTTCGAACGTGGAGTACCAGTCGTACAGCGCCCACCAATGATCCTTTCGCTCTACGAAGACGCGGACGGGCTCCTTTGGGTTCTGGTCCGCTTGAATGTCTCGGATACCCGCTCACCTCCGCGACACGGTGAGGGGCGCGAGGGCGACCTCACAGACTTCTGGGATCTGCGACTGGATGTGGTGGACCCCACCACCGGATCGATCATTGCGAGCCATCAGGTGCCCGACTACGCCGGAGGCCTGATGAACAACCGCCAGCTCGTCAGCTTCGAGGCATCGAACAATTACGGACAGATGTCCGTGTACGACACCGACCTCTTCTGCTCAGCCCCCCGTCCATCACGGTCCCCAAGAGGAGGAACGTAGGACCACCATCGCGACCCTGGCCTTGGCATCGGCGGCTACCATTGCGCCGGTGCCGCGGCAACAGCAGCCCTCGCGCTCCCGTCGTGTGCGAAACTGACCCATGACCGGCGGGGGCATCACTGGACCCGAAGGGGCCACTCGTTTAGGTTTTCCGGGCTATGCCTCGACCATTCCAGGTCCGAGAGCACCGAAATTCTCGGGCCGACGCGAACGCATCGCGCGGCCCGGTTCACTTCGTCGTTTGGAGCAGGACATGAAGCAGGGCATCCATCCCGAATACATGGTGGCCACGGTGGTGTGCGCCTGCGGAAATCGGTTCGAGACCATGTCCACCCAGGAAGAGTTGCACGTGGAGATTTGCGCCGTGTGCCACCCCTTCTACACGGGCAAGCAGCGTCTCGTCGACACCGCGGGTCGCGTCGACCGCTTCAAAAGGAAGTACCAGCAGGCCGACGCGTCCGAGAGCGACGAGTCGCCGGAGGCATCCGAGGCCGAGGCGCCCGAGGCCGACGCGGCAGAGGCCGAGACCGCAGAGGCCGAAACCGCCTCCTGAGTGCAACGACGCTCCACTAGCCCGTTCGGCCGCCCGAGCGGACGAACATCATGAAGGCCTCCACCCTCGATCCCCGCCTCGACGAGCGCCTCTCCGATGCGGAACGTCGCTTCGAAGGCGTCGAGGAAGCCCTGGCGAGTCCTGAAGTCCTCTCGGACCACGACAAGCTGCGGGAGCTGGGTCAGGAGCGCGCCCACCTCGAGCCCATCGTCACCACCGGGCGGGAGCTGCGGGGCCTCATCGAGGAGCACGCGGGCGCCCTCGAGTTGGCTACGGACGCCGACGATCCGGAGATGCGGGCCATGGCCGAAGAAGAGGCCGAGTCGCTGGCGCCCCGCATCGAGGCCCTCACCCAGGAGGTGAAGGAACTCCTCATCCCGCCCGATCCGCTGGCCGACCGGCCGGCCGTGGTCGAGATCCGTGCCGGAACGGGGGGCGACGAGGCCGGGCTGTTCGCCGCGGACCTCATGCGCATGTACCGGGGGTACGCCGAGACCCAGGGCTGGTCCATGGAGCTCATGAGCCTGTCCGAGGGGATTCCCGGCTCCATCAAGGAGGCCATCTTCACCCTGCGGGGCCGGGGCGTGTACGGTCGACTCCGCTACGAGTCCGGGGTCCATCGGGTACAGCGCGTTCCGGCGACGGAGAGCTCCGGCCGGATCCACACGTCGGCGGCCACGGTGGCGGTGCTCCCCGAAGCCGAAGAAGTCGACCTGGACATCGACCCGAACGACCTTCGCATCGACGTGTTCCGCTCGTCCGGTCCTGGTGGGCAGTCGGTGAACACCACCGACTCGGCCGTGCGCATCACCCACATCCCGTCGGGGCTCGTGGTCTCGTGTCAGGACGAGAAGTCCCAGCACAAGAACAAGGCGAAGGCCATGAAGGTCCTGAGGAGCCGGCTCCTCGACCACATGATCGCCGAGAAGGAGGCCGAGCGCGCCCGCGAGAGGAAGACGCAGGTGGGCACCGGTGACCGGTCGGCCAAGATCCGCACGTACAACTTCCCTCAGAGCCGGGTCACCGATCACCGCATCGGGCTGACGCTGTACACCCTGGACGATGTCCTCGGCGGGGAACTCGACGAACTGACCTCCGCCCTTCGCATTGCCGATCAGGAGGAGCAGATGGAGGGAGAAGGGGCGTGAACGACGCCCCCACCTCACTCGCCCGGGCGGCCGACGCCCCCGACGATGACGTCTGGTCCATTCTCCGGATGATTCTTTGGAGCGCCGAGTACCTCCAGGGAAAGGGTGTGGAGAGCGGTCGCCTGGATGCCGAGCATCTCCTGGCCCACGTCCTGACCATGG
>CALJKZ010000124.1 GCA_937983085.1 uncultured Gemmatimonadales bacterium | reverse complement strand
CCACGCGCCCGCGCACCGTGGCGTCGCCGGCGGCCTCCGGCCCGGGCTCGCGGGCGACCCCCGCGACGTGCGCGTCCACCGTCCCCGTCTCGCCCTCGCCGACCTCGACGCGCCGGTCGCCGTCGCGCAGCACCGCCCGGCCGCGGAACACCGTCACGCGCAGGCCCCCGGACCCCCCATCGATCTCGTACCGGCCAGGGTCGAGCTCGACGACGCCGGCGGGAGTCTCCACCAGCGTAGGCCGCTCGACGTTCACCCGCGACGTGCCGAAGCCCAGGCGCCAGACGTCGGGACCCGCGGCGACGGGCGACGCGCCGGCCATCGCGGTGAAGGGGGTGCGGGGGACGCGCTCGGGCGGGTGCTCGCGCAGGGCGACGAGCGCGACCGCCGCGGCGACGGCGAGCACGAGCGCTGCGGGCACGACGGTGCGCATCGGCCCCCCACTATGACCCAAAACCGGCCCGTCAGGAGCCGCCGTCCGCGGGCGGGGCCTGGAGGGGGGTTCCGGGGGGAGGCTTCTCGGGCTCGGGTTCGGGGGGTGCGGGGGGCGCGGCGTCGGGGGCGTCGCCGAGGCGGACGCCGTCGGGCAGCGGCGGGAGCGCGCGGGCAAGCCGGAAGCCGACGTCGGGCAGGCGCGCCTCGGGGGCGAGGCGGTAGGTGCAGAAGGTGTCGGCCGCGACGGGCCGCTGGGCGCTGCGGTACGAGCCGCCGGCCACGAAGACGTAGTCGCGGCCCACCGGCGTCTCGGTCCACTCGGCGGCGTTGCCCACGAGGTCGAGCACGCCGTGGGGGGACGCGCCCGCGGGAAGCGCGCCCGCGGCGAGCAGGCCGCCCCGGCCGGCCTCGCGGGTGTTCGCGCGGGAGGGGTCGGACTCGTCGCCCCAGGGGTAGCGGTTGCGACCGCCGCCGGTCGCGGCGTAGAGCAGCTCGTCGCGCGTCGGAAGCCGCGCGCCCGCGGCGGCGGCGAAGGCCCGGGCCTCGAAGAGCGAGACGTCGGTTGCGGGGAGGTCGTCGCTGCCCTCGTCCCAGCTCTCGCGCTTCCAGCCGCGTTCGGCCGCGAAGGCGCGGAAGGCGCCGCGGGTCACCTCCCGCTCGCCCAGGAAAAAGCCGCCGTCGCACCGCGCGCCGCCGGGCGTCAGGTGCAGGCGGCCGGGGACGAGGCGCATGCCCTCGGGCAGCGCGGCCGCGTGGAAGTCGGCGATGAGCGTGCGGGCGAGGCGCCGGGCCGCGACGCGCAGGCCCGGGTCCGCGGCGTCGACGTGGGGCAGCACGTCGGCCAGGGACTCGATACCCTTCGCGCGGGCGGACTCCGCGGAGGGCAGGGCTGCCCCCGGACCCCCTCCTTCGTCTTGCGCCAAGAGAGCGCCCGCGAGAAGAAGAAGCGCGATCGCCCGCGACGCCGTGCCCGCCCGCGCGAGCGGGCGCGGGCGCGTCATGCGGGGAGGGCCCCGAGCACGTCGGGGCCGTAGCGGCCCTCGAGCTCGCGGCGCATGGCCGCGTGGGCCCGGTTGAGCAGGGATTTCCCGGAGCCGAGGGAGAACTGGAGGATATCGGCGATGTCGCCGTAGGCGAGTCCCTCGAGGTAGCGCAGGACCACGACCAGCCGAAGCCGGGGGCTCAGGGCGCCGAGGGCTTCCTGGACGTGGGCCGCCAGGTCCTTCTGGACGGCGCCGCGCTCGGGGCGGCTGAGCTCTTCGGTGTCCTGGGGTCCGTCGAGGACCTTGGCCGCCATGGTGGGCGTGGGCGTGCGGCGCCGGCGGCGGAGGTGGTCGAGGGAGACGTTCACCGTGATGCGGTAGACCCAGGAGGCGAAGACCGCCGTGGCCCGGAACCGGTGGATCTTGCGGAACAGGAGGAGAAAGACCTCCTGCAGGACGTCGGAAGCCTCTTCCTGGTTGCCGACGACCCGCAGCGCCACGTTGAAGACCCGCTCCCGGAACCGCTCGTAGAGCACGCCCATGGCGACGCGGCGCGTGGAGCGCTGCTGGGCGAGCCGGACGATGTCGAGGTCGGGATCCGGCGGCGGCAGCTTGGTGAGGGCAGGGGTTTCTTCCATCCGCGGCCTCAGAGACCCGCCCGGCGGCCAAACAGCTCCCGGCGCAGCGTCGCGCGCGCGTCCTGGGGGGAGCCGACCGGATTCGCCGGGTACATCGGAAACCAAGCTACCTGCGAAGCGCAGGCTTCTAACAAAGGCTACGACCGCAAGGCTTGGAAATCCGGCTGGATTCGCGATAACCCCGATGAATCCCGGGGTTCCCCGAAAAAACTCCGCGTGATTGGCGGGTTTCCACCGCGCTGTAGGCACTTCCCGACCCCTTCCCATCGAGGCAGGCCGCACGACCCCACGGGAGCCCCACCAAAGCGCCCGATGGGGCTTTGGTCACTCATTTAGTCTCATTTGTTTCCCACAGTCGACATATTGGACCCATTGGACCCATGAGCCCCGTCGACATTTCGCCCACGACGAATGCATATACAGTGGTCTAGCCCTTCACAATCACAACCAAAGTAATAACAACGAGTTACGCCGGAACGTTTTTCCCCGTAATCGTCGACGGGAGACAACGTTGAAGTTGAGCCTGTTCAGACCCGCGGACATCATGGCCCCCAAGGAGCGAGTGGCTCCGGTCTGCAAGGAAATCAGGAATGAAGTCCGACGGGAGGAATGACATGAAAAACAAGAAGCTGATGGCGGTCGCCTTGGTGTGCGCCGCCCTGGCGTCCACTGCGGTGGCCGGCATCGAGGTGCTGGGCATCGAAGTGCTGGGCATCGAGGTCCTCGGGATCGAGGTGCTCGGCATCGAGGTCCTGGGCATCGAGGTGCTCTCCACGGGAGCCCCTGCGGGCTCGATGGTCGAGGCCAAGGTCAACAACGGCATCGAAGTCCTGACCGTGGACATCCAACCGGTCGACCCCCTCACGGGCCTGTCGCATGTGAACGCGCCTGTGATGCCCGCTGGTTGGACCGGACAGATCGAGCTGCGTGACCCGGCTGGCAACCTGCTGGCTCTCACTGGCTTCGACCCGACCGTTCAGGAGTAACAAACTCCTTGGTCTACATGAGGGGCGACCCACTGGGTCGCCCCCTCTTCATTTGGATCTCGCCCTGTAGCGCGTTGCCTTGCCTGCCCCCACACGCGTAACCAGTCCCATGCGGGTGAGTTCCGCCAAGTATCGTTGAGCGGTCCTTCGTGATACGGCCGCAGCCCGCGAGAAGTCCCAAGCTCCGAACTCACGACGCTCGCACGCCAATTCCCTGCCTGCGCGCTGCCATGCGCCTCGGCACCCACGCTGTTCGCTGCGCACTGGTGACTGGGACGTCTTTCCCCAGTCGAGAGCCGCCTTTACGTGGCCGCTTGTAAGCAGGCCCTGTACGCCGGGGTTAGCTGAGGCCACATCGATAACATTGCGTAGCTGCCGCACGTTCCCGGGCCAATCCAGTGTCGCTAGCGTCTCCATGGCCGCAGTAGTGACTCGCAACCCCTTTGCCGAGGCTGCGGCCCGCACTATCTCCGGGATGTCTTCGCGGCGATCGCGCAACGGCGGTATCTCAACCGTCAGCGCTCCGAGGCGATAGAACAGGTCATCGCGAAACTCGCCTGCGGCCACTCTCGTTCGTAACGCGCTGCGTGCGGCAGCAATCAATCTGAAGTTCGAGTGCAGGTATCGCTCTGATCCCACAGGACGGTACTCTCCAGTCTCCAGGACACGCAGGAGCACGGCCTGCATGCGCGGCGACATGCTGTCCACTTCGTCCAGGAGAAGAGTTGAGCCGTGAGCGCGGCCAAAGACTCCCACATGACTGCAGATGGCCCCAGTGAACGCTCCTTTGACGTGACCGAACAGCTCAGACTCCATGAGGCTGTCGGTGATAGTCGCGCAGTCGGCAATTGCCATGCGCGCTTTGCGACGCGGCGATGCGGCATGAATGAGCTGCGCCACCAGCTCCTTGCCGACCCCGGTATCTCCCAGAATGAGTACGGGGTAATCGCAGCTAGCCGCCCTCTCTACGGTTTCCCTGATGGTGCGCGCGACCCCAGATGTACCGATAAACTCATCGGCTCCCCTGAAGACTCCACTAGGCTGTCCACGTGAGGCACCATCGGCGAGAGCTGTGGTGTTGCGCCTGATCCACGCGTGCCCCCTCGTCGATCCTACTACGCATCGAGCAGCGGTAGGTGCCTCATCGCGCCCCTGAACAAGCGCATATGAGACTACTGATCGCTCGACATTGTCGGTGGCCGCCGCCACCGCAGCCGCGTATAGGGACGCATCAGCGTCCCAAGACTTGCTACCCGCGCGCGCGTTTCGCGCGGTCGCGGGCGCGGTGCGACCTGCGCTGCGAGCCGGATGTGTGATGTGATGATCTAGCGGGTGTTCGACCCATGCATGCTCAAGCATGCCTACCGCGACGTGCACGGCTCGTGTCGGCGATGCAGTCGGGAGCAACCCCGCGTGGGTAGAGAGTGCTCTCTGTATCTGAGCAAAGCAGGTGGGGGCTGCGGTGGCAAGTGCCGACGCCCAATCGCCCCCGATGCTGCGCAGGGGGGCGTCCCAGATCGCTCTAAGGAGCATGCTTACGGCCAGCAAGTCGTCACGACACGGGTTCCGCCGTGCGTGATGCTCAACGAGAGGAACAAGAACTTGCGTGGATGAAAAGAGGGCTCGCCATCCGGTGACGACAGCTCCGTTGTTTCGCGAGCACGCTCGCAGCACACGGTCTACGGCCACTGCAAGCCTCGCACCCTGATCCATGCTCTCTGCAGCCGCTTGAGCCATCACCTTGAGCCCAATGGCTGCATTCCGCATGCATCTGACCTCACCCAGGTCGAACCTGCTCAGCTCGTGCTGAGCACGATCCGCGAGGGAGACCGCTTCGTGGAACCGCCCTTCATGCGTCGCGACCGCAGTCCCAAGCAAGCGCGAGCAGAACAGCCTAAAGCGATCTGGCATAGCCGATCCGTGCGCGCGCAGGGCCTCCTCAGCCTTGGCTACACCGTGCGTATCTTGAGCAGCAGCGGCCCACGTCAGCCAGCCGCGCACAAGGAGTGCATACTGCGCAGGTATGGCCACGTGTCCCAAGGATGCCGCGGTCAAAGCGTCTCGAGCGGCCGCTAGGTCGCCCTCCTCAATGTGCGTGTACGCGATATGACAGCAGTCTGAGAGCGCAGTCGGTGCCGCTGCCCCCTGCGATGCACGACTCCCTAGGAAGAACGCGTGTGCACTCAGCAGCCACTCGGCACGGCCGACCATACATTGCAGGTTTCTTGCTATGGCCTGCCGAAGGGCACCAGTTGTAGCTGCAGGCAGCAACAGGACCTGCTCATCCGCCATGCGTCTAAGCAGCAGACCGTATCCTTTCCGAACGAGCGCTGTGAAGAACCCAGCCGTTTGCACGCGCACATCGTCGGGATTACCAGTGGCACACACCAAGTCACGCGCAAGGGCCGACATGAGGGAAGAGCACTCGCCAGCTTGGGCGGATGAGTACAGCAAAGTGCTGATGAGGTAGGCGGGCGCCCTTGATTCGATGGCCGCTTGCGGACTGAGCAGTGCCGCACGACTGACCGGCGGTGCACAGTATGCTGCCAGATGCACGCGCAACCGCTCAAAGAGTAAAACGAGCGAGGTTCGAAGTGATGTGGGTGGGAGGGACGACATGCACGCGGCGAAGCACTCATCCGCACTCTGGTAGCGATCTTGCAGTTCACTCGGAGCCAGTCGGCTAAGCGATGTGACCGTATCGCTGAGCACTGCCGCCGCATCCATCACGGTTTGAGAACGCCCGGCTTGGAGAGATGCCCAGAAGGTCTCCGGGAGTGCGCTTGTGAGGTGGGACTTTCCAAGGCCCAAGAGCCCGCGCAGCAGGTTGTGTATGTCACGATTCCCTCGTAGGGAATGGCTGCCAATGCCAATGGCTTCTTCCCTTGCAGTTTCGTAGCTCCGCCAATGGCATGAGCACAAGAAGCGCATCGTGATGTGACTGACGCGCAGCGTGGACCCTTTAATGCGAGCAACACTCCGCCACACAGCCAAGGGAAGAGTCGCGGGGGCTGTCGGTGCAGCGCGGGCGATTGAGGCCAGGGCGTGGGCTGGTTTGTTGATTTGGGAGTAGAGGAGTGCTGCTGCGAAGGCGTGGTGTTGGCGGCCCCGTCGTTGGAGTCTTCGGTACAGGGTCGCCATCGCATCGAGCACGCGGGGCGGGGTCTCGGGGAGGTCGAGGTCGTCCACTCTCGCCCGCGCCGGCACGAGGCATGTCTTTCCCTCCTCCTCCCGCGCCACGAGGTAGCCGCGCTCCACCAGTGAGTCGGCC
>CALJKZ010000123.1 GCA_937983085.1 uncultured Gemmatimonadales bacterium | reverse complement strand
TACGAGATGTGCGGACGTGACTGGAGTTCAGACGTGTGCTCTTCCGATCTCCTCTAGGGTGGCCACGTCGACGATGTCCAGGTTCTGCGTGAGGACGCCGTCGATGAGGTGGATGACGCCGTTCTCGGCGCCGATGTCCGTGGCGATGATGCTCACGCCGTTGATCTTCGGATCCTGGGCATCGCTCAGGTCGAAGGTGACGTCCGCACCAGCCAGCGTCGTGGCCATCTGACCGTCGGTGAGGTCACCGGCCTCGACGATGGCGCCGGGAATCACGTGGTAGGTCAGGATCTTCTGGAGAAGCTCCAGGCTGGCCGGATCGAGAATGACGTCCAGACGATCCGTCCCCAGCGCCTCGAAGGCCGCGTCGACGGGGACGAAGACCGTGAAGGGCGCCTCGCCCATGCCTGCCGGCTCGCTCAGCGCGTCGCCCAGCTCAGCCGCGGCGACGGCCGCCGCCAGCGTCTGCGTGTTCTCGGTGAGGACGGCCGTCTCCACCACGTTGAACTCGGGAATGATGACCTCGTCCACCAGGTGGATGACGCCGTTCTCGACGTCGATGTCCGTGGTGGTGATGCTGACGCCGTTGACCCGCGGGTCCATGGCGTCGGACAGGTCGACCGTCAGCTCCTGACCCTGCAGGGTCGTCACGGTCTGCCCGTCGGACAGATCAGCGGCGAACACCTCGGCACCGGCGATGACGTGGAAGGTCAGGACCTTGGACAGGATGTCGACGTTGCCCTCGGCGAGGAGCTGGTCCAGCACGAAGGGATCGAGGGCCTCGAAGGCGGCGTTGACCGGCGCGAAGATCGTGAAGGGCCCGTCACCCTGAAGGGCCTCGTCGAGCTCGGCGGCCAGCACGGCGCTGGCGAGGGTGGTGGTTCCGGCGGTGAGAACCGCCGTCTCGTACACGTCGGTCTCGGAGGGCACGAGCACCTCGTCGATGATGTGCACGACGCCGTTGGTGGCCTCGATGTCGGCCGTGACGACGGCGGCGCCGTTCACGGTCACCGCACCTTCGGCGACACCGATGGTGAGCTCTCCACCCTCCACGGTGGTGACCGTCTGGCCGTCCGTGAGATCAGTGGAGAAGACTTCGGCTCCGGCAACCACGTGGAACGTGAGGATGCGGGAGAGAAAATCGACGTTGCCGTCCTCGAGGAGTCCGGCAACGACATCGGCGCCAAGGGCGTCGAAGGCCGCGTTGCGCGGGGCGAAGACGGTGAAGGGCCCGGTGCCCTCCAGGGTGGCGACGAGACCCGCGGCCTCGAGAGCGGCGGTGAGGGTGGCGAGGTCGCCGGACGCAGCCGCGGTGGCGGCGATCGTCTGGAGCTCGACCACATCGAAGGGATCGTCGTCGCAGGCCGCCAGCGTCGTCGCGGCGACCAGGACCATCCCGAATCGGGAAAGCGTGGACTTGAACATGATGTAGCCTCCACTGCAGCGATGTTTAAGAAATTGTGCTACACGATACGAATACCCTAGTGATGTATCAAGCTTTTTCTTAGACGAATCATGAACACAAGTTGTGTGGCGTCAATTCGGTCTTCGTCGGACGGATCGCCGATCAGTTCCTCTACGGCGCCGGAGCCTTGGATCCCCTCGCCATCGTGGCGGCTCGGGACGGCCCTCGTAGGCCCCCCGACGCCGGCTGTACTTCCCCGACGGCCAGGCGGTACCTTTCGGGTCACGGACGCCGGCGGCCGACCATTCCGGCCGCCGGCGTTTCCCTCATCCGTCCCCGGGATTCGGGTCGTGGACCACGCCGAAGCACACAACGAAACGGCACGACACTCCCGGCTTCGGGCGTACTACGAGCTGACGAAGCCCGGCAACCGCATCCACGTGATGATCACGGCGGGGGTGAGCGCCTTCGTCGCCAGCGGAGGCCAGATCGGCCTGGCCCTAGCTCTCCATGTCATGGGCGGAACGGGACTCGCCACCGCGGGTGCCCTCACCCTGAATCAGTGGGTGGAGCGCGAGGTGGACGCCGTGATGGAGCGCACGCGGACACGCCCCATCCCCACCGGTCGGGTGGAGCCCATGGCGGCCCTCGCCTTCGGCACCCTGCTCCTCATGGGTGGGCTCGTCTGGCTCGCCATCGCCGTGGGGGCCCTGCCTGCCCTCCTCACGGCGGCCAGCGGCCTCATGTACCACGGTGTCTACACGCCGCTGAAGCGCCACTCCTTCGTCGCCACGCTGGCCGGCGCGGTCCCCGGCGCCCTGCCCATGCTCATCGGATGGACCGCCGTGACCGGCTCCATCGACGCCGGGGGACTGGCCATGTTCGCCATCGGCTACCTCTGGCAGCTGCCTCACGTGCTCGGCCTGGCGTGGATGCTTCGCGACGACTACGCCCGGGTGGGCTTCAAGCTCATTCCGCCGGGCGGCGCCACGGCCATCGGGTGGATGATGATCGTGTCCACCGCTCTGCTGCTCCCGGTGAGCTGGGCTCCGGCGGCCCTGGACTTCGTCGGTCTTCCCTACTCCATCGGCGCGACGGTCATCGGATTGGCCTTCCTGGCGTCGGCGGTGGCCGCCGCCCGCGACCTCACCGTCGAGACGGCGCGCCGGGTCTTCTTCGCGTCGCTCCTCTATCATCCGGTCCTGCTGGGCCTCATGCTGTTCGACACGTTCCGACTCTGAATGCTGGAGATCCCCCCGTGCCACGAGTACCGCGCCCCCTCGTCCCCGCCGCGCTTCTGGCTGCGGGCCTCGTCGTCGCTCCCTCACCGGCCGTGAGCCAGGACGGCGATCGACCCCGGGCGCGGGACGTGGGCGTCGAGGTCGGCGTTTTTCCCACCGGAACACACAACGCCATCACCGACGTCTCGGGTGTCCGGGTAGGACACACCACCATCGTGCGGGAGCCGAACGTACGGACGGGCGTCACCGCCATCCTCCCCCACTCCGGCAATCCCTACGCGTCCCGGGTCCCCGCCGCCATGCACGTGGGCAACGGGTACGGGAAGCTGCTCGGAGTGACCCAGGTGCAGGAGCTGGGAGAACTCGAGACGCCCATCCTCCTCACCTGCACCCTGTGTGTGTGGAAGGCCGCCGACGCAATGGTTGAGTGGATGCTCGGTCGCGACGGCATGGAGAACGTCCGCTCCCTCAACGCCGTCGTCGGCGAGACCAACGACGGGGGACTCAACGACATCCGCTCTCGGCCCGTAGAGCCCGAGCACGTGGTCGCCGCTCTCGAGGGCGCCACCGACGGCCCCGTGGACGAGGGAGCCGTGGGAGCCGGCGCCGGCACCGTGGCCTTCGGATGGAAGGGAGGCATCGGTACCAGCAGTCGTGTTCTCCCGGAAAGCCTGGGTGGCTACACCGTCGGGGTCCTGGTTCAATCGAACTTCGGCGGGATCCTGCAGATCGCGGGGGCTCCCGTGGGTCAGGAGCTCGGCCAGTACGCCTTCGCGAACCAGGTGGGCGCCGACGAGGACTACGACCCCGATGCCGACGTACAGGAGTGGGGCTCCATCATGATCGTCGTCGCCACCGACGCCCCCCTCTCGGATCGCAACCTCGAGCGGGTGGCTCGCCGCGCCGTCATGGGCCTGTCGCGCACGGGCTCGTACGCCAGCAACGGTTCCGGCGACTACGTCATCGCCTTCTCCACCGCCAACGGTGTCCGGAGAGGGCGCTCCGGTCCCGTCTCCACGGTGGACGACCTGGCGAATGGGGCGGTGAGTTCGCTCTTCCAGGCCACGGTGGAGGCCACCGAGGAAGCCATCCTCAACTCCCTGTTCAAGGCCGAGACGGTCACGAGCAACGGCCGCACCGTCGAAGCTCTCCCGCTGAACGAGACCCTGGAGATCCTGCAGAGGTACGGCGTCGTTCGATGAGCGACTTCGCCGGGTCCGCCCAGGCGTCGGCCGACGGTTCGCCAGGGGACTTCGACTGGTTGGTGCGCGCCCAGGTCTACGCCGGGTTCGCGCGTGACGGCCGATGTCCGACCCTGGACGACCTCACCGCCCTGACGGACGCGAGCGCCAGCAGGGTGAGAGCGTCGCTGCTCACGCTGCACGCGGCCCACCAACTCGCCGTCTCCGAAGACGGAGGGTCGGTGCTCATGGCCCACCCCTTCTCTGCGCGTCCCACCGCGTACCCGGTGCAGACGCGGGACTTCACCTGCTACGCAAACTGCGCCTGGGACGCCCTCGCCGTGCCCGTGGTCCTCGGCAAGGACGGCTGGACGTCGACATCCTGCGCGGCCACCGGGACGCCCCTGCAGTTCGGTGTGAAAGACGGAACCGTGGAGGGGGACACGGACGCGGTCATCCACTTCCTCACGCCTCTCCGTCACGCGTGGGACGACATCGGTTTCACCTGAGCGAACTACCTCGCCTTCCGGTCGGAAGCAGACGTAGGTCCTTGGCTCGACGAGGGCGGCCACTCGTGGGGAGCGGTCCTCGACCTGGAGACCGTCCTGGCACTCGCCAAGCTCTGGTACCGCGGGAGGTTGGAGGCCGACTGGCGAGGCCGGACCCTGGAGGAGTCTCGGGCGATTCTCGATGAGGTGGGGCTGACCGGCGACTTCTGGGCTCTGGGCTAGCCGAGGCCGCGGCGCGCGAGTCGCGGGTGCCGGACGAGGCGTTGCCGCGTCTCAGCGCATGATGATCATCAGCCAATCGATGGCGAACCACACGAAGGCGACGAAGAATACCGCCAGGGCGATCTCCTCCACGTGTTCGTCGACGAACTTCGCCGCGAAGCCCAGCCGTCCCATGAGGCTCGACGATCCCTTGGCGCGGAGACCGACGGGTCTTTTTCGGGAGACCTTTCTCGGTGTCGCCTCGACGGCCCGGGAGCCCTCGGACTCCCATACCTCTCGGACGCGCCGCAGGAATCCATGGGCGACGTGGGGGCCGCGGTGTCCGGGCTCGCGCGTGCACGTCCTGGACGACCCTGGACAGAGCCTTCCACACCGCTTCTTCCAGAAGGGCGCCGGCTTGACGTGGGCGTACCGCGCGAGGGGAGCGCCCACTACCGGCGCGGTCGGAACGTGACGGGGAAGGCCACCCAGAGGGGGACGCGCATGCCCTCGACCATGCCCGGCGTCATGCGCTCGTCCCGAAAGACCCTCGCGGCGGCCAGGTCGACGCGGGCATCTCCGGAGCTCTCGGCAATGCGGACCTCGCTGATCTGGCCCGACCGCTCCACGAAGGTATACAGCCGCACCACGTAGGTCTGGTCGATGCCGAGCCCCCGAGCTTCGGCTGCGATGCGCCGTGCGATGGGATCCCGGCTGATGAGCGTGGGCGCGCACTGCCCCAGGCGGTCCACCCGGCGGATGGCCGGTCCGTTCTCGTCGCCGAGGAAGAGGTAGGCCCGCGTGTCGGCACCCTCCAGGTGGTGCTCGGCCAAGGTCTCGGCGACGGCGTGGCGCTGCTCCTCCGTGAGGGACTCGGACCAGACTGAGATGGGCTGCGGGACCTCGGGGTCGTCGGCCACCCGGGCCACCGCCAGTCCGGCCGACGCAGGCCAGAGCGATTCGAGGCTTTGCTGGACCCCTACCGAGTCCAGCACTTCGGTGAGGGATTCGTCGGCCGGAGCCAGGTCCGAGGTGCACCGGCCACCAGGACCGCTCGCCGCCGACGGACCTCCCGATGCGCAGCTCCACGAGAGGGCGCACGCCAGCACGGCTCCCCATCGTGTCCGAAGCACGGTCCGCGTCATTGGATCCTCCTTCGTCGTCGTTGCCTCACCCCTCCCCGACCCCGGCGTCCATCACCACGCCCTGGCGCTCCAGATCCAGGAGGTCCGACTCCGACCATCCTGACTCCGCCAGCACCTCACGCGTGTGCTCGCCGAGAAGAGGAGCCCCGCGTCCAGTCGCCCCTCCATGGTCCGGCTCCGCCGGTCGCTCCCCGTCCCGCCCTTCCATCCCATCCTCCGGACCGCCATGGAACTTCACCGGCGACCCCAACGATGCCACGTCCCCCAGCGAGGCGTGCCGGACCTCCTGTACCATCCCCCGGGCCATGGTATGGGGATGCTCCAACATGTCGCCAATGGAGGCCACGGGACGCGCAGGCACCCCGGCCGCCTCGAGGGTCCGGAGCCAGTCGTCAGAGGGGCGGGCGGCGAACTCCCGCGACAGGACCTCCACCAGGTCGTCGAGGTGGGCCATGCGATGGGCGTTGGTGGTGAATCGGGGGTCCCGGGCCAGATCGGGCCGACCCACGGCATCGATGAGCCGCTCCCACGTCGCCTCGTTGGACGCGCCGACGTTCACCCACCCGTCGGCGGTGCGGAATGCCTGGTACGGGGCCGACAGGGGGTGGGCGGAGCCCAGCGGTCCGGACGATCCGCCTCCGGCCAGGGCAATGGCACTCTGCCAGAAGGTGTGGGTGATCCCCGCCTCGTAGAGCGACGTGTCGACCAGGCACCCCCGGCCCGTGCGCTCACGCTGGAGGAGGGCCGAGACGACGCCCAACGCACCCAGGATCCCGGCCGTGATGTCGGTGACCGGCGCCCCCACCTTCACCGGGGCGCGGCCGGGTCCCTCGCCGGTGATGCTCATGAGTCCCGAGTAGCCCTGGGCAATGAGGTCGAATCCTCCCTGGTGAGCGAGGGGGCCCGTCCTCCCGAACCCCGTGATCTGACAGTACACGAGGCGGGGGTTGGAGCCGGACAGGGTGCCCCATCCAAGCCCGATGGTCTCCATGGTCCCCACGCGAAAGTTCTCGATGAGGACATCGGCTTCGACGGCCATCCTCCGGACGACTTCGACCCCCCGGGGATGACGCAGATCGAGAGCCACGCCCCGCTTGCCTCGATTGAGCATCATGAAGGCCGCCGACTCGCCGCCCACGTCCGGAGGTACGAAGCCCCGCGA
>CALJKZ010000122.1 GCA_937983085.1 uncultured Gemmatimonadales bacterium | reverse complement strand
TGACCCGAACCGGGGTCCAGAGCGGTGCCGATCTGGAGGCCGAGCTCAAGGCGTGGGCCAAGTCGCACCTGGAGCCGTACAAGTACCCGAGGACGGTGGTCTTCCGCAGCGATCTACCCCGGACGCACCTCGGGAAGGTCGATCGCGGGGCGCTGGCCCGGAGCCTGGGAAGCTGAGGGCCCGATGTACTCGTTGACCCGGGTGCTGGTGGCGGGAACGTTGGTGACGAGCGGCGCCTTCGTGCCCCTCGGCGCGCCCGCCGCCTCCCACCCGTCCGCGATCGGGGCGATGCCAACCCACGCGTCCGCGATCCGGGCGATGCCCACCGGCGCCGCCGAAGCTGAGGGGTCCCACGCGACCGTCCCCCCGTGGGGATACCAGGGGCACGAGATGGCCACGCGCGCGGCCCTGTCCATCCTGCCCGCCGACGTACCCGCGTTCTTCCACGACGCCGGGGACCAGCTCGTGTACTTGAGCCCCGAGCCCGACCGCTGGCGGATCCGGGCCTTTCCCGAGTTGGACAGGGCCGGCGACTACGACCACTACGTGGATCTGGAGAATCTTCCTGAAGGGGCGCTCGATGCGCGTGATCGCTTCGCGTACCTCGCCCGCCTCCACGACGCCGGCGTGAGCGCACGGGAGGGAGGCCTCCTCCTCTTCCGGATCGTCGAGCTCCATCAGCGGGTGGTCTCCCTCTGGGAGCGGTGGCACGCCGAGGAGGACCCTCGTCGACGCGCGTTCATCGAGGCGCGGATCATCGACGACGCCGGTGTCCTGGGTCACTACGTCACCGACGCGTCCCAGCCCCACCACACCACCATCCATTTCGACGGGTGGGCCAAAGAGGCATCCAACCCCGAGGGCTTCTCCACGGAGCGGGGCTTCCACGCGCAGTTCGAGACGCGCTTCGTCAACGCCCACGTCACGGTCGAGGACCTCACTCGCGGACTTCCCGCTGCGCCCCGCTCTCTCCAGGGACCCGCGCGACCCGCCGTCCTGGAGCACATTCTCGAAGCTCATGCCCGCCTGGAGACCTTGTACCGCCTCGAGCGGGACGTGGGTTTCGCCGCCACCGGAGAGGCTCACCCGGAGGCGAAGGCCTTCGCCGTGGAGCGGCTCGGCGCAGGATCCGAGATGCTGGCGGCTCTCTGGTGGTCCGCCTATCTCCAGGGCCGCGACGGCCGTTGAGCCGCCTCCGACGAGCGAAGGCGGCCGCCGGACCCTAGATTCGGTGCGGTTGGGTGGCGCGGCCCAGGGCTGCGCCCGTGCACGACCTTGGGACGGAGGACGGGATGGACGACGGGACGACAAGGGACGGCGGACACTTCGACGGCATCGACCCGAACCTCACGGTCTTCGCCCTGGCGAACGGACTGGACCTGGCCAAGGCGGAGGGACACCGCCGGCTGGAGTGGTTCTCGGAGGGTCTCGAGCGCGGCATCGTCATCGAGACCGGGCCGGGAGGAGGGTTCGACGTGCACGTGCTCACCTGGCGGTCCGGTCGGACGGAGTCGCGGACCGAGCGCACCGTCGCCGAGGGCCTCTCGGCGGCCGATCTCCGATCCATGCTCTCCGACGCCATCGACACGGCGAACGGGCTCGAGGCACCACCCAAGACCGAGTGAGCCTGTCCGAGCACGAGGGGGCTCCCCGGAGAGTACCCGGGGCTGATGACTTCGAGGCCCTGCAGGAGCGGGTCGCCGCATGTCGTCGTTGCCCTCGGCTGGTGGAATGGCGCGAACGGGTGGCCGTGGAGAAGCGGGCCGCCTTCAGGGACGAGGAGTATTGGGGTCGACCGGTCCCGGCCTTCGGTGATCCGTCCGGGAGAGTCCTCGTGGTGGGGTTGGCCCCCGCCGCGCACGGAGCCAATCGGACGGGTCGGATGTTCACCGGTGATCGCTCCGGCGACTGGCTCTTTCGGGCCCTCCATCGTGCCGGCTTCGCGAACCAGCCGGACGCCACCCACCGCGGCGACGGACTCGAACTCGACGACCTGCTCATCACCGCAGCTGTCCGCTGCGCCCCCCCTCAGAACACCCCGCCGCCCGCCGAACGCGACAGGCGCGCCCCGTGGCTTCTGGAAGAGCTCGGTCACCTCGACGCCGTTCGTGTCGTCGTGTGCCTCGGCAGCTACGCGTACGTGCAGACGCTCCGCATTCTGGCCGAAGCCGGTACGGCGGTACCGCGGCCGCGGCCACGCTTCGGTCACGGCGTCGAGGTTCCTCTGGACGATGGCCGGGTCGTGCTCTGCTCCTTCCACCCGAGTCAGCAGAACACCTTCACGGGCAAGCTCACCGAGCCCGCCTTCGACGCCATCTGGACGCGAGCACGGTCCCTCGCCGGGCGGTAGGTCGGGGCCTACCTTCCGGCCCGCGACCCGAAAGCACACCCGAACGCCCCGCGACCGCGCTGCCTTCGGCCCTCCCTCGAACGGATCCCTCTCCTCCGAAATGACTTCACGCACCGCGCCCCTTGTGTCGTCGAGCTCCGCCGCCGCCCTGATCGTGCTCGTGGGCGCGGCGTTCGCCCTGCCCCTGCACGGTCAGCAGGTGGGCGGGGTGGAGCTCATGGAGCTCACCATCGCCGAGGCCCACGAGGCCATGCTCGAGGGACGCCTCACCTCGCGGCAGCTCGTGGAGGCGTACCTGGATCGCATCGAGGCGTACGACAAGCGAGGGCCGCACATCAACGCCCTCATCATGCTCAACCCCCGGGCGTTGGCCCGGGCGGATTCGCTGGACGCCGAGCTGAGGCGTACCGGAGCGCTCACGGGTCCGCTCCACGGCATCCCCTTCATCGTGAAGGACAACTACGACACCCACGACATGCCCACCACCGGGGGCTCGGCGTCCCTCGCCGGCTCCATGGCCGCGGACGACGCCTTCCAGGTCCGGAAGATCCGGGAAGCCGGCGCCATCGTCCTGGCCAAGTCGAACCTCGCCGAGTTCGCCTTCACCGCGCTGGAGACGGTGGGGTCCATGCTGCCGGGATGGACCTTCAACCCGTACGCATTGAACCGGGTCACCGCCGGATCCAGCGGGGGAACGGCGGCGGCTGTGACGGCGAACATGGGACTGGTGGGGCTGGGTACAGACACCGGCAACTCCATCCGTGGACCGTCGAGCCACAACGCTTTGGTGGGCATCCGATCGACCCAGGGGCTCACCAGCCGCGACGGCATCATGCCCCTCTACGCCCACCGCGACATCGGCGGTCCCATGACCCGCACGGTGGAGGACGCCGTCCGGATCTTCGACGTCATCGCCGGGACGGACCCCGCCGACGGCGTGACGGCCGAGGCCGACGCGCGCCGGGCCGAGAACTACATGGACTTCCTTCAGACCGACCTCGAAGGACTCCGGATCGGCGTCGTGGGCCAGATCGCGTACACCCGCACGGCCCATCCCGAGATCCTCGTGCGCTTCGCCGAGTCCTCCGCAGACCTGGAGCGCCTCGGCGCGACGGTGGTGCGTGACTTCCACATCCCCGGCCTCGACTCCATCCGCCAAGGCACGGGGTGTCGCCGTTTCCGCTACGACATCGAGAACTATCTCGCCGCCATTCCCGACCCGCCGGTGAGGACGCTGCAGGAGATCGCCGAGAGCGGTCGCGTCTATCGAACCGTGCTCCCCACCGTCGAGAGCTTTCTCGGCTTCGAGGGCACCCCCGAGACCAACGAGCAGTGCATCCGGGGCCGGGAGCGCGAGGAGGCGTTCCGTCAGGCCGTCCTCGCTGCCATGGACGACTTCGAGGTCGACGCACTGATCTATCCGTCGTGGAGCAACCCACCCCGCCTCGTAGGGGACATGAGCACACCCCACGGCGACAACAGCCAGTACCCGGCGCCACCCACCGGATTTCCGGCCATGACCGTGCCCATGGGGTTCGTGGTGGACGGGACGCTGCCTGCAGGCCTCCAGATCTTCGGGCGAGCGTGGGACGAGCCCACCCTCATCCGCATCGCGTACGCGTACGAGCAGGCCACTCACCACCGGAAGCCGCCGCCCACTACGCCACCCCTGCCGCGGTAGGCCATGGACGCACGTCCGGACGATCCGCCGAAGGTCAGGCCCACCACCGCGGCCATGCCCGCGGAGCCTACCGTTTCCGGCGCACCCGCCTCGGGCGGTCCGGTCTCGGAGCCGGACCGGATCGCGTCGCTGGACATCCTCCGTGGAGTGGCGGTGCTGGGCATCCTCACCATGAACGTGGGGTCGTTCGCCATGCCGTCGTCGGCGTACTTCAACCCCGGCATCTGGGGAGGCTTCACGGGCCTGGATCGTCTCGTCTACGCGGCGACCCACCTGCTCTTCGATCTCAAGTTCATGGCCATCTTCTCCATGCTCTTCGGGGCGGGCATCGTCCTGATGAGCGAGCGGAGGGAGCGCCAGGACCGACCGGCCACCGGTCTGCACTACCGACGGATGGCGTGGCTGCTCGTCTTCGGGATGGCTCACGCGTACCTCATCTGGTACGGAGACATCCTCGTGGCGTACGCGCTGTGCGGATCGCTGGTCTATCTCTTCCGTCGCAAGCGACCGCGGACGCTCGTCGTCTTGGCTCTCCTGGCCATGGCGCCGGGCTCCCTCATCCTCCTGGGAGCGGGCCTGTCCCTTCCCGCCTGGCCTGCCGAGGCCCTCGCCGAGGTCAGGGCCGAGTTGGCTCCCCCGCCGCCGGCCCTGGAGGCCGAGGTGGCCGCGTATCGCGGCAGCTACGCAGACCAGTTCCGACAGCGCGCGGCGACGGCCGTGGGCATGCAGACGGAGACCTTCCTCTTCTTCATGGTGTGGCGCGTCACCGGTCTGATGCTCCTCGGCATGGCCCTCTTCAAGCTCGACGTCCTGGCCGCGGCCGGCTCCGACCGCTTCTACAAGCGGTGGATCGCGGCGGCTCTTCTCGTGGGTATGCCCGTCATCGCGTACGGACTCTCCGTGAACGCCGGTCGGGCGTGGGGGATGCCCGAGTCCTTCTTCCTGGGCCTGCACTTCAACTACTGGGGCAGTCTCTTCGTGGCGTTGGGGTGGATCTCCGTGGTCATGCTCGTGTGCCGCAAGGAACTGCTGCCTGGGCTGCGCTCCAGATTGGCGGCCGTGGGGCGGATGGCGTTCACCAACTACATCGCCCAGTCCGTCCTGGGCACCTTCGTCTTCTACGGCTTCGGGCTCGGGCTCTTCGGGAGCGTCGACCGGGTGGGTCAGGTCGGCGTCGTACTCGCCATCTGGATCATCCAGCTCGCCTGGTCTCCGTGGTGGCTGGAGCGATTCCGCTTCGGGCCCCTCGAGTGGGTTTGGCGCTCGTTGGTCTACTGGCGGATGCAGCCCATGCGTCGCTAGCGGACCTGTGCTATGGTGGGGCGGACCTCCTCACACCTCCGGACCCGAGCACCCGATGGATCGCCGAAGCTTCGTTCGCACTACCGCCGCCGGCGTCGCCGCGGCCGCCACTCCCGGCGTCGTCGCCGCCGCCGACCGGCCGTCGGTGGCCAACGCGTCCGCCCCCGCGGTGCACCTTCGCGCCACCCGCCCCGTCTGTGTGGCGGACGTGAGCAGCATCCGCTACCGCAACGGCGGCCCCGAGAGCGCCATCGAGAGAGCCTTCCGCGGGATCACCGAGGGCGAGGACGTCCTCGACGCCATCGTCGCCGGTGTGAACATCCCCGAGCTCGACCCCGAGGAGCGGGGCATCGGTCTGGGCGGACTGCCCAACGCCGACGGCGTCGTCCAGCTCGACTCGTGTCTCATGCATGGTCCCCGGAAGTGGGCGGGCGGCGTCGCGGGCATCGAGGGGATTCCGACTCCGTCCCTCATCGCCAAGGCGGTGGCGGAGCTGACGGACCACCACCTCATCGTGGGTCGTGGCGCCACCGAGTTCGCCCGGGATCTGGGCTTCGAGGTCATGGACGATCTCAATACCACCGCGTCGCGGGAGCTGTGGCTCGAGTGGAAGCGACGCATCGACCCCGGCCATTGGCTCGACCCCCAGGAGCGGCTCGACGGCATGAGCCGGACCGGGGACGAGACCGACCCCGACGTCATCGGTCGGCGTCGGCCGGGGGGCGGCGAGCCCATGGCGTGGCGGCGTGACCCCGAGCGCGAGGAGCGTATTCGGACGTTTCACGCCGCCGCTCTCGCCGCCGGTCTGTCCATGGTGGACGATGGGCTCATCGACCCGGACTCCTTCTGGGGAACGACGAGCCTCGAGGCGGTGACGCCGGATGGAGACATCGCCGGTGTGACCACCACCAGCGGGCTCTCATGGAAGATCCCGGGGCGCGCAGGGGACTCGCCGATTCTCGGCGCCGGTCAGTACGTCGCCAACGAGGTGGGCGCCGCGGGCTCCACCGGTCGAGGGGAAGCCAACCTCTTCAACTGCGCCTCCTTCCTCATCGTGGAGAACATGCGCAACGGCATGTCCCCCAAGGACGCGGGCATGGCCGCCCTCACGCGCATCAAGGACAACACCATCGAGTCGCGCCTGCTCAACGAGCGGGGTCTTCCCAACTTCGACGTCCGCTTCTTCGTGCTGAACAAGGAAGGGGAGTACGCCGGTGTGGCCCTCTACGGGGCCAGCGAATCGATGTTCGCGGTGTGCGACGAGAACGGCGCACGCGAGGAGCCTTTGGAGGGATTGCTGGAGGGGTCGCCGCGAGGCTGACGTCAGCTCTTTCGCGCCACCACCACACCCACGGGGCCGTCGTTCCAGACTCGCTCGGCCTGGAAGCCGATGCGGCGGAGGGCGGCCAACTCGTCGGCGATGGGGAGGTACGTGTCCTCTTCGCCCCACTCCTCGAAGTGCTCCCAGGCGCGGGCCTCGGCGATCCCGTTGGCCACCTGGTGGGCGGCCCAGTGCCGGTAGAGGGTGTCCCGGGCTCCGGCGTCGGACGGCATGTTGACGTCGGCATTCACCAGCACGCCACCCGGGCGCAACGCATCGAAGGCTCGCCGGAAGAGCGCTTCCTTGGCGGGCAGTTCGGGGATGTGGTGAAGGGACAGGGAGGCGGCGAAGGCATCACACGCCGGAAACGGCTCGTCGTACGACCGCAGGGTGAAGCGGGCCCTGGAGCCGTAGGACGCCAACCGGCCGCGGGCCTGATCCAGCATCTCGGGATCCACGTCGAGGACCTCCACCATGGCGGTGGGCGCAGCGCGGAGAATCGCTTCGGAGAGTCCACCCGTACCCGCTCCGATGTCGACGACGTGCTCGGGTTCGCACGCGGCCACCGCGTTCGCCGCCGTCTCGAGCATCGTCTCGTATCCGGGTATGAAGCGTCGGATGATGACGTCGTACTCGGCCACCTCCAGCCGGAGATGCTGCCGAACGGAATGACTCATGGCGTGGGCGGTGCACGTGGGGTGGGCCTGCCGGCGAATGGTTCCAGCATGCCCGTCGCACCGGGCGCCGGCAAGACAGGGCCGCCACGGCGTCGGCTCGACGGCCATTCGCACGTCGCCTGACCCTTGCCGGCGCCGGCCGTGCCTTCCAACCTCAGCGTTCCTCGGCCACCGGGAGTCTCCTCCCCGGAGTGGAAACGCCCTCCGAGCCACCGACCGCCCAGCACGGGATGCACGAATGAAGACGCTTCGCCCGCTTTTCACCCTGACCCTCCTGTTCGCTACGGCGGGTCTGACCCTCCCCGCGGCGTCGGCGGCCCAGAGCCTCGACGAGGCGCTCTTCGCCAACCTCGAATACCGTGAGTTGGGCCCCACCCGTCAGAGCGGTCGCTTCGTGGACATCGCGGTCCCCACCGACGATCCCCACACGTTCTACATCGCCACCGCGTCGGGGCACCTGTGGAAGACGACCAACCGGGGCATCACCTTCGACGTTCTCTTCGACAACCAGCCCGACGTCTTCTCCATCGGCTCGGTGGCGGTGGCCCCGTCGAACTCCGACATCCTCTATCTCGGCTCGGGCGAAGCGAACAACTCACGCTCGTCGTACTGGGGCAACGGCATCTACAAGTCCACCGACGCGGGCGAGACGTGGAGCAACGTCGGCCTGCCCCAATCCCAGCACGTGGGTCGGGTGGTCATCCACCCCACCAATCCGGACATCGTGTACGTCGCGGCCCTGGGTCCCCTCTACTCCGAGGGCGGGGACCGTGGTCTCTACAAGACGACCAACGGAGGACGGAGCTGGGAGCAGGTGCTGGCGCCCGTAGTGGAAGGCCGGACCATCGGTGTCGTGGACGCGGTCATGGATCCCACGGACCCGAACACGCTGTACGCGGCGAGCTACGACAAGGTGCGGCTGCCCTTCACCTTCGATCTCGGAGGGCCGGGCAGCCGCCTGTGGAAGACCACCGACGGCGGAGCCAACTGGATCCAGATCGGTCAGGGACTGCCGGAAGGCATGCTGGGGCGTATCGGTGTCGACGTCTTCGAGCGCGATCCGCGCATCGTCTACGTCACCATCGAGAACGCCAACAAGGAGGGGATGTCCGACGAGGAGCGACGGCAGGAGCTTCTCAACCACGAGTCGAGCCGTGGCATGATCGGCGGTGAAGTGTACCGCTCCGACGACGCCGGCCTCACGTGGACCAAGGTGAGCCCCGACGACCAGTCCATCGGCGGCGCTCCAGCCTACTACTACGGGCAGATCGTCATCGACCCCAACGACTCGGACATCGTCCACGTCCTCTCCGCCGCATCGTGGGGCACGTACGACGGAGGCGAGACGTGGGAACGCCGGCCCTACGGGTTCGGGGGCGACGACCACGCGCTCTGGATCAACCCCGACGACTCGGAGCACATCATCCTCGGCTACGACCACGGCATGGGAATCAGCTACGACGGAGGGGAGAACTGGTACCACCCGGACTTCCAGTCCCTCGCCCAGTTCTACGCCGTAGGGGTGGACCAGTCGTATCCGTATCGGGTGGCCGGCGGGCTCCAGGACAACGGCTCCCACATGACGTATCACACCAACCCCGCCGGCGGGCCGGTGCGCTTCGAGGCATGGGAGCGAGTGGGCGGCGGCGACGGCATGTACAACGAGTTCGATTGGTGCGAGAACCGCTACCTCTACAACGAGTCCCAGTTCGGTCCCATCCGGCGAACCGACCTCTGGACGGGCGAGGTGCGGGGCATCCGCTACCAGGACGACGAGATGCGGTGGAACTGGAACTCGCCCATCCTCGTCTCCACCCACGACTGCGACGTCATCTACCACGCCGGGAACAAGCTCCTCCGGTCCGAGTTCCGCGGCGAGAGCTGGGAAGTCATCAGCCCGGACCTCACCAAGGCCGATCCAGCCACCCTCACCACCGGGCGTGGGGGCGACGGCAACATCCAGTACGCCACCATCACCGCCATCGACGAGTCGCCCCTGAACGCCGACGTCCTCTGGGTCGGCACCGACGACGGCAACGTCCAGGTGAGCCGCGACGGTGGCGACACGTGGACCCTCCTCAACGACAACATCCCGAACAACCCGGAGTACTGGGTGAGCCGGGTCGAGGCGTCGCACCACGATCCCGGAACGGCCTACCTGTCGTACACGGGGTACCGCCGCGACGACTTCCGGCCCTTCGTCTACAAGACCACGGACTACGGCCAGACGTGGACGTCCATCGCGTCCAACCTGCCTCCCGGTCCTGTGAACGTCGTCCGGGAGCACCACGAGAACCCCGACCTCCTCTTCGTTGGGACCGAGTTCCAGGTCTGGGTCTCCAACGACGGCGGTGCGCGCTGGACGAGCCTCAAGCTCGACATGCCCACGCAGCCGGTCCACGACATGAAGATCCAGGAACGGGACGACGACCTGGTGGTGGCGACCCACGGGCGGGGCATCTACATCGTGGACCTGGCGCCCTTCGCCGAGCTCACGCCGGCGGTGCTGGCCTCCGACGCCCACCTCTTCGAACCCGAGCCGGAAATCCGGTGGGTCGCCAGCGACCGCACCAACTACGCCTTCTCCAACTTCGACGGTGAGTCGGAGGACGAGGGGGCGGCGCTCTACTACTACTTGGCCGGCGACGAGGCCGACGTGAGTCTCGCCGTGTATCAGGGGCAGGTGCTGGTGTCCGAGCTCGATGCCCCGACGGAAGCCGGGCTGCACAAGGTCCAGTGGGACCTCACCCGGCGCGTGGAACGGAGCGCCGAGGAGCAGGAGCGCATGCGCGAATCCATGGGTTCCGGAGGTGGTGGCGGCTTCTTCGGAGGCGGCGCCTCCCGGGAGGAGCGCATCCGCTACGAGATGAGTGATGCGCCTCCCGGAGACTACCGGATCGTGCTGACCGTCAACGGACGAGCGTCGGAGCACACGCTCACCGTCCTCAAGGACGAGTGGTGGGAGCAGCGCCGCTAGGG